>DASYJJ010000096.1:0-4215 GCA_035996605.1 Rhodanobacteraceae bacterium | reverse complement strand
TTATCTCGCCTCGCCGCCACTCGTGGTTGCGTACGCGCTGGCCGGCACGGTCGATATCGATATGACGAAAGAGCCGCTCGGCACCGGCAGCGACGGCAAGCCGGTTTATCTCAAGGACGTCTGGCCCACGAACAAGGAGATCGGCGATCTGATCGCGAGCTCGATCGGGCCGGAGTTGTTCGCGAAAAGCTATTCCGACGTGTTCAAGGGCGACAGTCGCTGGAGCTCGATCGCCTCGCCCGAAGGCGAGATCTATCGCTGGGAGCCTTCCACGTACATCAAGAACCCGCCGTATTTCGACGGCATGACCATGCAGCCCGGCGCGGTCGGCGATATCAAGAGCGCGCGCTGCCTTGGCCTGTTCGGCGATTCGATCACCACCGATCACATCTCGCCGGCCGGAAACATAAAAAAAGATTCACCTGCGGGCCGTTATCTGATGGAACACGGCGTGCAACCGGCCGATTTCAATTCGTACGGATCGCGGCGCGGCAACGACGACGTGATGGTGCGCGGCACGTTCGCCAACATCCGCATCCGCAACCAGATGCTCGACGGCGTCGAGGGCGGGTTCACGCTGCATGTGCCGAGCGGCGAGCAACTCGCGATCTACGACGCGGCGATGAAGTACAAGGTCGAAGGGACGCCACTGATCGTCGTAGCCGGCAAGGAATACGGCACGGGCTCTTCGCGTGACTGGGCGGCGAAAGGCACGCTGCTGCTCGGCGTCAAGGCCGTCATCGCCGAGAGTTTCGAGCGCATTCACCGCTCCAATCTCGTCGGGATGGGCGTGTTGCCGCTGCAGTTTCGCGACGGCGAGAGCGCCAGGTCGCTGGGCCTCACCGGCAAGGAAACCTACGCGATTGCCGGCTTGACCGACCCCGAAGCGCGCGAAGCAACCCTGATCGCGCGCGCCGATGACGGAACCGAGAAGAAATTCGTGGTCCGCGTGATGCTGCTGACGCCGAAGGAACGCGAGTTCTATCGTCATGGCGGCATCCTGCCCTACGTGCTGCGCCAGCTGGCCGCGAGGCCGGGTCCCGCCGCGGCCAAAGCGGCCTGATATCGACTGGGCTCACATCTACCGATCCCGATCCAGTCCGTCCGACAGAGCGCCGCCGTGCCGACGAATCCAGGCACGACGGCGGGAAGCTGCGTCGGTGCGATCGGGATGGTGCGCTGCGCTACGTCGGGTGCGTCCAGCTCGCGTTGTAACAAATCCAGCGGCTGCCTTCGCGCCGCCAGCCGCTGACGATCGCATAGGTTTCGCGCCCGCCCGGAAGCCAGCGCTGCGATGCGTCGCTGAATGTGACATCGAATTTCGCCGTCGCGCGGTCGCCATCGACCGCAACGTCAACAGGGCCGATGGCAACGCCGATCGACTCGTTGCGCAGAAACTGGAACTTCAGAAGCCGCGACAGGCCCTCGCGATCGATCTCGCCCTTGTTTCCGGTGAAATCGTTGGCGATCTCGCCGACCACGCCGGCCGGCCGCCGTTCTTCGGCGGCATTGCGCATGGTCTCGATGGAGCTCCGGATAAGGACTTCGTCCGGCGGCCGGGCACATCCCGCGGCAAAGACCAAAAGCATGGCAGCGAGGAAGACGAAGCGCATCGTAAACTTGCAAACCTCGCTGGCGTCGCGCTGCATTGCCGCTTGCTGCCTCTTCTGGCCTTATGCTGCAATTCTCGCCGCGTGCGAGCCTTGATGGAACCACGACGAAAATAACAGGTGCACACCGCGCCTGTTGAGTTGGAGAACTCATGACGAGCAACGATCGTCCTTGGCTGGCAAGTTACCCAAAGGGCATTCCGGCCGAGATCGATCCGAGCCGTTACCGTTCCGTCGCGGCGCTGCTGGATGAATGCTGCGAACGTTTTCGCCATCGTCCTGCCTTCGTCAACATGGGCAAGACGATCACCTATGACGACCTGGACCGGCTGAGCGCGTCGCTCGCGAGCTTTTTGCTCAACGATCTGAAACTGGTCAAGGGCGATCGGGTGGCAATCATGCTGCCCAACGTGCTCCAGTATCCGATCGCGATCATGGCGGTGCTGCGCGCGGGCCTGACTCTGGTCAACACCAATCCGCTTTACACGGCACGCGAGCTCAAGCATCAGCTCGAAGATTCCGGCGCCGCGGCGATCATCGTTCTGGACAATTTCGCGCACACGCTCGCCGCGGTACTCGGCGAAACCAAATGCAGGCACGTGATCTGCACGGGCCTCGGCGACATGCTCGGGTTCCCGAAGTCCGTGATTACGAATTTCGTCGTGCGCTACATCAAGAAGCTCGTGCCGCCCTATTCGATAGCGGGCGCGGTGCAGTTCAACGATGCGATGCGCCGCGGCGCGCGCGCGAAAGCGCCCAAGCCCGATATCACCGGCGATGACATTGCGTTCCTGCAATACACCGGCGGCACCACCGGCGTCGCCAAGGGCGCGATGCTGACTCACCGCAACATGGTCGCGAACATGCTGCAGTCGTTGGCGTGGATCGGGCCGAACATGCGCGAAGGCGAGGAAATCGTCGTGACCGCGCTGCCGCTCTATCACATCTTCGCGTTGACGGCGAACTTCCTCGTCTTCGCGCGCGTTGGCGGTTACAACCATCTGATCACCAACCCGCGCGACATGCCTGCTTTCGTCAAGGCGATCAGCACGATCCGCTTCACTGCGCTGACCGGCGTCAACACGCTTTTCGCAGGCCTTCTGAACACGCCGGGTTTCGACAAGGTCGATTTCTCGCGCCTGCATCTGACGCTCGGCGGTGGCATGGCGGTCCAGCGCGCCGTTGCCGATCGTTGGAAGAAAGCAACCGGCTGCACGCTGGCCGAAGCCTACGGCCTCACCGAAACGTGTCCGGCCGTCTGCATCAATCCGCTCGATATTCCGGAGTACAACGGATCGATCGGCCTGCCGATTCCCTCGACCGAAGTCTCGATCCAGAACGACGACGGCCAAGCCTTGCCGATCGGCGAAGTCGGCGAGTTGTGCGTGCGCGGTCCGCAGGTCATGAAGGGCTACTGGCACCGGCCCGACGAAACCGTAAAAGTGCTCGCGGCGGACGGCTGGCTGCGCACCGGCGACATCGCGCGCATCGACGAGCAAGGCTTCGTCTTCATCGTCGATCGCAAGAAAGACATGATCCTCGTGTCCGGTTTCAACGTGTACCCGAACGAGATCGAGGATGTCGTCGCGCAGCAACCCGGCGTGCTCGAAGTCGCCGCGGTCGGCGTGCCCGACGAGAAATCCGGCGAAGCGGTGAAGATCGTCATCGTGCGCAAGGATCCCTCGCTCACCGCGGACGATATCCGTGCCCACTGCCGGGCCAACCTGACCGGCTACAAGCAGCCCAAGTACATCGAATTTCGCGACTCGCTGCCGAAAACGAATGTCGGCAAGATCCTGCGTCGCGAATTGCGCGAGCCGGCACCGGCACCCGCGGTCGCGGCCGTTACGCCGCAGTAGCCGCGATCGCGCGCGTCGCTTCGACGCCGTCAGTTCCGGAAATATTCGAGTCGGTCGGCATAGCCGCCGAGGAGATTCCACAACGGGATCTCCTTGTCGGGCGGAATGCGCGTGTAGGCAAAGCCGATGTGCTCGGCGGTGACGCGCGCGATGGTGGCTTCGAGATGGATGTTGAGATCGTCGCCGATCATCATGTCGAGCGCGAAGAGGGCGCCAACACCATGGCCCCAGCCGGCGGGCTTGCGCACGAGAACGCCGGATGCGGAGATGTCTTCGATATCCGTCGTCCAGGCGTCCGCGCCGCGGCTCAAGAGCACGGTCGATTGCATCGGCATTCGTGCCGAACGCGCCCCCGCGCGCGCCCTCTCCTCATTCGTCACCGCGGCTTCCTCTGCTCATGCCGGCCGGATTTGCGGCCGGCACCAATGGGTCAATAATCATGCCAGCGATCGATAGGACGGCAATAAATCGCGGATCCGGTATTTTTCACGATTCTTAAACATTGATCTAGTGCGGATTTCCGGTCGGTTTGAGCCTGCTTTTCGCAAAAACAGGGCCTTAAGCTGCATTCGCATATCTGACATCAGGTGTCAAATTTCACACAAATTTTGCGCTACACTGAAATTGATCGTCCCGATCCTCGGGGCACTGGAGGGGTGCAGCGCATAGCCGCTACGTGTGCGATCAACGTGGTGGCGTCCAAGCTGAGGGGTTTCCGACCATGACCGCCGTCGAACTTTTGCATC
>DASYJJ010000095.1:0-3296 GCA_035996605.1 Rhodanobacteraceae bacterium | reverse complement strand
CAATGGGTGCAGGTGCCGCGCTACAGCTTCAAGGATCTTGGCAATTCGAACGTGGTGCCTTAAGGCCGGGATTCGGGATTTCGAGATACGGGATTCGCGGCGCAAGCCGCGCGGGATTCCAGCCTCGATTCCATCCGCCTCGATCGGCGCGGCGTCCAAATCTTTATCGCCTTTCTTCTCTTCGAATCACGAAGCCCCAATCCCGAATCCCGGACTCGCCATGATCTACGACAACATCCTCGATACCATCGGCAATACGCCGATTGTCAAATTGCATCGGCTGCCGCCCAAGCATGTCGACATGTACGTCAAAGTCGAAGCGTTCAATCCGGGCGGCTCGGTCAAGGACCGGCTCGCGATCGCGATCATTCTCGACGCCGAGCAGAAAGGTCTGATCAAACCCGGCGACACGATCGTCGAAGCGACGTCCGGCAACACGGGCGTTGCGCTCGCGATGGTTTGCGCAGCGCGCGGCTATCGCTTCGTCGCATTGATGGCGGACTCGTTCTCGATAGAGCGGCGCAAATTGATGCGCGCGTACGGCGCCAAATTGATTCTGACTCCAGCGGCCGAACGCGGCAGCGGCATGGTGCGGCGCGCCGAGGAGCTTGCGAAGAAACACGGCTGGTTCCTCGCGCGCCAGTTCGAGAATCCCGCCAATCCCGCGTACCACCGCAACACCACGGCCGCCGAGATACTCAAGGATTTCGCCGGCAAGCGGCTCGACTATTTCGTGACAGGCTGGGGCACGGGCGGCACGTTGACCGGCGTCGCCGATATGCTGCGTGTCGCGCGGCCTGAAGTGAAAGTCATCGCGACCGAACCCGCCGAAGCCTCCCTTCTCACCGGCGCGGAGTGGAAGCCGCACAAGATCCAGGGCTGGACTCCGGACTTCGTGCCCGCCGTTCTCGATCGCAAGGCCGCGAATACGGTCGATCCGGTCGGTGAAGTGCTCGCGCGCGACACAGCGCGCCGGCTCGCCACCGAAGAAGGCCTGTTCGTCGGCATTTCTGCCGGTGGAACGGTGGCTGCTGCATTGCGCATTGCAGAAAAAGCGCCGAAAGGCACCGTGATTCTCGCGATGCTGCCGGATACCGGCGAGCGCTATCTCTCGACGTTCCTGTTCGAAGGTGTGCCCGACGGTTCGGACGACGAGTGGCTGGCATCACTCGGATAGGTGCGGTCTTCGCCTTCGCCCAACCCGCGTTCGCTCGCGTATTTCACCCGCGCGTGCGGATCAGCTTTTTTGCTTGCGTCGGCGCGTCGCTGCGAGTCCGAGAAATACGAGCGTCGCACGATTGAGCCTGATCAGATCTTCGTCAGCGAGCCGCCCGATCTGCCTGCCGAGGCGCGATCGCGCCATCGTCGTGATCTTGTCGACCATCAAGCGGCACGACACGCGCAATCCGTTTTCCGTATTCGGCTCGATCGGCAACCGGAAGAGCGGCGCGTTCGTCGAGTCCGTCGTCAGTGCGCAAACCGTGATCGAAGCGGTCGCGTCGAACGCATTGTCCTGGACGATGACGACAGGTCGCGGCTTGCCGGCATAGTCATTGCCGCCCGACGCGGTCCAGACTTCGCCACGTTTCATTCATCGCCCCAGCCCGACAGCGCATCGATGAACGCCTGATCTTCGGCTTCGTGACGGCTCGTCGCGACTGCGATCGATTGCCGGTGCGCCGCCGCACGGAACGATCGCGCATCGACATCCGGCACCCAGATCTGGATCGGGCGTAGGCCCTGCTCGCGCAGGCCGTCGCGGTGACGCTGCACCTTGATGCGGATCGACTTCAGATGGGATGCCGGCATGGCGACTCCTTTGGTTACATGAAACTTTGTTCTCGTTACATGTAACTTACCACCGTGGAGCGGCGCGCGCAATCGCGCCCAAAGAAAAATGGGCGCCGAAGCGCCCGTTTTTTCGTGTCGTACAAATGCTATCGGTGGCGTCGGATCAGGCCGCCTTGCGCCACTGGCCGAGTGCCGCGAGGCCATTTTCCTTCGCGCGCAGCGCAACCGTTTTCTGCGCCTCGGCGAAGTTCGCCTGCATATCCTTGCCCCATAGCTTCAGTGCGGCCTGCTGCATCGCGCGGCCGTACGAGAACGAGAGCGGCCAGGGATGCGGACCCATCTGGTTCATCGCGTTGAGGTGCGCGGTCGCCTGTTCGTCGGACTGGCCGCCGGACAAGAACACGATGCCCGGCAGCGAAGCCGGCACCGCGGCCTTGAGGCAGCGGATCGTTGCTTCGGCGATCTCATCGACGCTCGCCTGCTCGGGACAATCCTTGCCCGAGATGACCATGCTGGCTTTGAGGATCGTGCCTTCGAGCAAGACGTTCTGTTCGTACAACGATCCGAACAGCGATCGCAGTGTCGCTTCGGTCACGTCGTAGCACACCTCGATATCGTGATCGCCGTCCATGAGGATTTCGGGCTCGACGATCGGGACGATTTCTTCCTCCTGGCAAAGCGCCGCATAGCGCGCGAGCGCATGCGCGTTGGCCTTGATGGCGGTGTAGCTCGGGATGCCGGCGCCGATGTCGATCACGGCGCGCCACTTGGCGAACTTGGCGCCGAGGCCGCGATATTCGGCGAGACGCTCGCGCAATCCATCGAGCCCCTCAGTGATGACCTCGCCCGGGCAGAACGGCAGCGGCTTCGTGCCCCTGTCGACCTTGATGCCTGGCAGCGCCCCCGCCTTCTCGATCAGCTTGACCAGCGGCGTGCCGTCCTTGGCGTTCTGGCGGATGGTCTCGTCGTAGAGGATGACGCCGGAGATGTTCTTCGACATCGCCTCTGTCGTGCGGAACATCATCTCGCGATAGTCGCGCCTTGAATCGGCCGTCGATTCCACGCCGATCGCATCGAAGCGCTTCTTGATGGTGTTCGACGACTCGTCGGCCGCCAGAATGCCGCGCCCGGGCGCGACCATGGCTGAGGCGACCCGATGGAGTTCAGTGAGGTTCATCGAACCCTCCTTGTTTCTTGTTCCGGCTAAATCGAGGCCCGTCATAACGCAAGGGCGAACGCGCTGACTATCCCCGCTGACTTTTCGCCACGCACGAGCGCCGGCGGAACAGCGTGGCAATTTCTCCCAATGCGCCCTATATGTTGCGTTGCAACAATAAATGCTGCAATGCGGCAACCAATCGCGTGGCTGCGCGTTAGGGCGTGTCGCCAGAACAAGGAGCAGCGTGTGCGCAAACTCGGACAGACGATCTCGACCCTGGCTCGTTACCGCCGCCATTGGTCGACGCTGCTTCAATCGACCGGGGCAAAGCGCGGGGCGACCGAAC
>DASYJJ010000094.1:0-14584 GCA_035996605.1 Rhodanobacteraceae bacterium | reverse complement strand
GCTCCGCATCGAGCCGCGTTGCCCGCATTTCGGGACGTGCGGAGGCTGCGCGCTGCAGCATCTGCCGGTCGCGGCGCAGATCGAGGCCAAGCAGCGCGCGCTCGCCGAGAATTTCGAGCGCATCGGAAAAGTCGAACCGCGACGCTGGCTCGATCCGTTGATCGACGAAGCCTGGGGCTATCGCCGCAAGGGACGCCTCTCGGTCAAATGGGTCGCGAAGAAGGGCAAGGTGCTGGTGGGTTTCCGCGAGGACAATCCTCGTTTTGTCGCCGACCTTTCCGTCTGCCACACATTGCTTCCGGAAGTCGGACAACGCATCGCGGCGCTGGGCGATCTCATGACCTCACTCGAAGCCCGAGGCGAGATCGCGCAGATCGAGATCGCCGCGGGCGACGCGACCGTCGCGCTGGTGTTCCGTAATCTGAAAGCCTTGTCCGAGTCGGATAAGGCGAAGCTTGTCGAATTCGGCCAGGCGAATGATCTCGCAATCCTGTTGCAGCCCGGTGGTCCGCTGAGCGTCCACGCGTTGTGGCCCGAAGACATACGCCTGTCGTTCCGCATTGCCGAGTCCGACGTCGAAATCGCATTCAAACCGCTCGATTTCGTGCAGGTCAACGCCGGCATGAACCGGCGCATGATCGGGCGCGCGCTCGATCTTCTCGATCCGCAGCCGGGCGATCACGTGCTCGATCTATTTTGTGGACTCGGCAATTTCACGCTGCCGCTGGCCCGACGCGCGGGGAATATCGTCGGCGTCGAAGGCGACGCCGCGCTGGTGTCGCGCGCGAAGGAAAACGCGATCGCGAACGGAATCGACAACGCGGAGTTCTTTGCCAGCGATCTCGCAGCCGATCAGCGCAACGCGCCGTGGGCGACGCGCGACTACGAAAAGATCCTGCTCGACCCGCCGCGCTCCGGTGCCGCGGCGGTGCTCGAGTATCTGCCGCGCAAGACGAGCCATCGTGTGGTCTATGTGTCGTGTCATCCCGGGTCGCTCGCCCGCGATGCCGGGACGCTGGTGCAGCAGCACGGATTCGCGCTCGTCGCCGCGGGTGTGATGGACATGTTTCCGCACACGGCCCATGTCGAGTCGATCGCGATGTTCGAACGCTAGAACGCACGAAACAGACCGGCGCGCATCAAGCAAAAGAAGGCCAGCGTTCAACTAGTGGACGCCGCACTTGATCGAAAGGAACGCAACGACGATGGCTGTGGAAATCGAACGAAAATTTCTCGTTATCGGCGACGCCTGGCGCGGCGACGTCTCGGAGAGCCAGCAAATGGCGCAGGGCTATCTTGCCGGACCGCCGGCGTCGCGCTGCTCGGTGCGTATCCGCGTCGCGGGCGAAAATGCGCATCTCAACATCAAGTCCGCGACGCTCGGCGTCGAGCGCGACGAGTTCGAATATCCGATTCCTCTCGCCGACGCCGAACACATGCTGGCGGCGCTCGGCGGTCATCGCGTCGAGAAGATGCGGCATCACGTCCGAGCTGGGCCGCACATCTTCGAAATCGACGAATTCCTCGGCGACAATGCCGGCCTCGTCGTCGCCGAAATCGAGCTGGCTGACCCCGACGAAGCGTTTGAGCGCCCAAAGTGGCTGGGGCGAGAAGTGAGCGATCTTGCTCGTTACTACAACCTCAATCTCGCGACGCACCCGTATTCGCAATGGAGCGCGGCCGAACGGATGCCGGACGACGCGCTTTCTGGTCCGGAATGACGTCGCTGTCGCCGGCCGCGATAGACTACGGTTTCCCTGAATCTCCGCGCCGCGACGAATGCTGATCATCGGCCTGCCAGGAAAAACCCTTACCGATGAGGATCGGCGCTGGCTGGCGGCGCCGCAGGTCAGCGGGGTGATCCTCTTCACGCGCAATTTCGAGAGCCGCGATCAGGTTACCGCGCTGATCGACGATCTGCGCGTGGCGCGTCCCGATCCGTTTCTCGTGTGCGTCGACCAGGAAGGCGGGCCCGTGCAGCGTTTCCGTCCCGGTTTCACGCGATTGCCCGCGTTGGCGCGCATTGGCGATCTTTTCGCGCGCGATCCTGCGGCTGCGGTTGCCGTCGCCGAAGAGCACGCGTGGCTGATGGCGAGCGAGATGCGCGCGATCGGAATCGACATCAGCTTCGCACCGGTCGCAGACCTCGCGCGCGGCAATCTCGCCATCGGCGAGCGCGCATTTTCCGCCGATCCCGAAACGGTCTCCGAATTGACGCAAGCGTACCTGCGCGGGATGCGTCTCGCCGGAATGGCGGCGACGCTGAAACATTTTCCGGGTCACGGCAGCGTCGCCGAGGATACGCATTTCGACGCAGCGATCGATCCGCGTTCTCTTGAGATCCTTCGCGAAACCGATCTGGTTCCGTTCGCCGACGGCATCGCGGCAGGGGCGGACGCGGTGATGCTGGCGCACGTCACCTATCCCTCGATCGATGCGCGCCCGGCCGGTTGTTCGCGCATCTGGGTCGAGGACATCCTTCGCGGCGAGCTCGGTTTTCGCGGCGTCGTATTCGGCGACGATATCGGCATGGCGGCGACCGAATCGCTCGGCGGCATCGGCGCGCGCATCGAAGCGCATCTGCTCGCCGGCTGCGATCTCGTACTCGCATGCGGAGCTTCGATCGTGCCCGAAGCGCTGGCTGCGAGTCGCCGCGCGGAACCGTGCGCGCCGGAAAAGGTGGCGGCCTTGCAGGGCGCCGTAGCCCAGACCTGGCAGTCGCTCGACAGCAATCCGCAACGCAGCACTTTCGTCGCCCGCGTCACTGCGCTGGACGATGCAACTGTGGGAATCGGCTGATGGGTCGTCCCGAACTCACCGACGCCCTGGCACGCGCCTCGCTCGTTCATGACCGCGAGTCTCTTGTGCGCGCGATCTCGCGCATCGGCGCAGAGATCGATCGCGTTCTCGCCGGCGAGCCCGCGATTTTTCTGACGGTCATGCAAGGCGCGCTGCCTTTCGCCGGCCAGCTCGCCACGTCGATCACTGCGCCGCTCGCGTTCGATTACGTTCACGCGACGCGCTATCGCGGCGTGACGTCCGGCGGAGAGCTTGCCTGGATCAAGCGGCCGGCATTGTCGCTGTCCGGCGCAACGGTACTGCTGGCGGATGACATTCTCGACGAAGGACACACCCTGAAGGCGATTCGCGACTATTGTCTTGGGGAAGGCGCGCGACGCGTTCTCGTCGCCGTGCTTTGCGAAAAACGGCACGAGCGGCGCGTGTCCGGCATCAAGGCGGATTTCTGCGGCGTCGAGGTTCCCGACCGCTACGTATTCGGGTACGGAATGGATTACTACGAGCAGGGACGCAACCTGCCGGCGATCTACGCGGTGGACGCATGAGCATCGAATTGGCCGTGATCGGCGGGACCGGGCTCTATCGTTTTTCCGGCCTCGAGGATATCGAAAGCAATCACGTCGACACGCCCTACGGAAAACCGTCCGGCGACATCGTCGTCGGAAGCATCGCCGGCAAGCGCGTCGCGTTTCTGGCGCGTCATGGCGAAGGGCATTCGATCGCACCGCATCGGATCAATTACCGGGCAAACGTCTGGGCTTTGCATCGGGTCGGTGCCCGACGAATCGTCGGCATCAACGCGGTCGGTGGCATCCGCGAGGACATGGGCCCGCGCGTGCTCGCTGTTCCGGATCAGCTCATCGACTACACCAGCGGTCGGTTGACGAGCTTCAGCGATGCCGAAGGCGCCGACGTCAAGCACATCGACTTCAGCGATCCGTACTCGGCAACCCTGCGCGCCGCGCTGATCTCGGCGGCTCGCACCGCGGGAATCGCGGTGGTCGATGGCGGCTGCTACGGTGCCACGCAGGGCCCGAGGCTCGAAACGCGCGCCGAGATTGCGCGCCTCCGCCGCGACGGCTGCGATCTGGTCGGCATGACCGGCATGCCCGAGGCCGCGCTCGCGCGCGAGCTCGAATGCGATTACGCGTGCCTCGCGCTCGTTGCCAACTGGGCCGCCGGTTGCAGCGATGCTGTCGAGATCAGCCTGCCGGAGATTTTCGCGAATCTCGAGGCGGCGACGGCCGAGGTGCCGAAGATCGTCGGGGCGTTGCTCGATCCAGACGGAATCTAGTGCCCGAGGTTCTCGTGGACCTCAGTGCGAGAGGCGTTGCCAGACGGGTGTTCCATCCCGTCAGGACACGGCCTTCGACGCAGGAAGGGCTTGATTCTTCAAGTTAAGTAATTGTTATACTTTCGCCGTGTGGCGCCGAAAAACTCCGAATGACGTTGCTGGGGGGGTGCTCGCGGCGTGCGCACGCAGTCCAACAGCTTAGGGGCTTCATCGATGCGTACCGGTACTGTGAAGTGGTTCAACGATGCCAAGGGGTTCGGGTTCATCGCACCCGAAGAGGGCGGGGAGGACGTGTTCGTGCACTACTCGGCCATCAATTCGCAAGGATTCCGCACGCTGCAGCAAGGACAGCGAGTCAACTTCGAGGTGGTCCAGGGGCCGAAAGGTTCGCAGGCTGCAGGTGTGCAGCTGGTCAAGTAGCGATTCCGACTCCGCACCATCATGAGCCCCGTTCCAGCGGGGCTCTTTTTTTGGGGGCGCTCGCATCAGTCGGCTGACGGATCGGATCGCGCCGCTTTCTCGGCGACGAGACTCTGCAAAGCCTCGGCGAAGTCGCGCGCCTGGCTTGCCGAGTCGCACAGGCGCTCGCGTACGGTCTCGCGTAGCGTATTGCGTCCCGCGCGGAGCAAGCGGACCTGTTCCGCAGCGCCGACAGCACGCTCGATGTAGTGCTCGCGATCACGCGCGACCCATTCGTCGCGTCCGAGGCGCCAAAGCAGGCTCGCGCTCTGCCGGCTGACGAACGTCTCGCCCGCAATCGCAATGACCGCGCATCCCATGAACAACGCATCGCACGTCGTCGTGCAGCCCGAGAACGGGAACGGATCCAGCGCGATGTCGACGCCGCGGTAGGACGCGAGCAGGTCCTCGTACGAGCGCTGTCCGTTCAGGACAATGCGATCGGCGCCGATGCCGTGCGCGGCGAAACGCCCGATCGTATGCGCGCGTATTCCGGGATCGTCGAGGAGGCGTGCTCCAAGGTGAAGGCGAGAGCCCGGCGTCCGTTGCAGGATTGTCGACCAGCTCGCCACGACATCCGCGTTGAGCTTGGCCAGCCGATTGAACGATGCGAACACGATCGCGTCGTCGCCGGCATGCGCGGCAGAAGGCGGCCCATCCGGCGGCGTGTAGCTGAAACGACCGGAGGCCAGCCGCAGCAGGCGTTCGGTGTAGTGCTGTGTCGAGTTGTCCGGCGTCAGCCACGCATCGCTGATCCAGGCGTCCATCGCCGGTATGGCCGTCGTATCGAACCAGTCGAGCCAGGAAACCTGCACCGGCGCGACGCGCTGCGCGATGACGGCAAGGCGATTCGCTGTCGAATGCCCGGCGAGATCGATGACGACATCGAGCTCGAGCGCGCGCAGCCGTTGCACCAGCGCGGGATCGTCGAGACCGGAAAGATCGAACCATTCGTCGGCAAGCGATTGCAGGCGCGCCGTTGCAGCATCGCGCCCCGGTTGCAGCGCGATCAGCAAATGCCGATGGTGCGTGCGATCGAACGCGCCGAGGAGCCCGGGCAGAAAGCTCGCCACCGGTCCCGCGTTGAATCGCGGCGATAGCCAGCCGATACGCAGCGTTCGGCGTGGATCGTCGTCACGCGAGGATACGAACGGCGGCGCGAACGTGCGAACGTGTCGCTGGGCGTAAGAGCGAAGCGCATCGAACAGAGTGCGATTGGTCTGCCTCGGGTCGTAGTGCATCAAAACGAGATAGCGCGCAGCCGTTTCGGCTTCGTCGGCGCGCGCGAGCAATTCGCGATAGAGCGCGAGGCCTCGCTCGGCATCGCCGCGATCGATCAACGCTGCCGCGCGGATTTCGATCGGCTGCCGTTCGAGTGGGCGGAGCGTGTGTGCGCGATCGCACCAGAGCAAGGCTTCGCTCGGACGACCAAAGCCATGCAGCGCAGCCGCGAGCGCGAGCGTGGCCTGGTAATCCTCCGGATGACGTTGAACCCGAGCGCGCAGAAGTTCGGCGCGCTGCGACAGCGCATTGGCTGCCGCGAAATCGGACAGGACATCCGCGAGTTCCGGCGTCGCATCGAGAAGGCTCGAATGACAAGCCACTTCGAGCGCCGCGTCCGCATCGCCCGCGCGCAAGTGACAATGCGCAAGCACGCGTCGGAGCAGGCGATGCTCGGGCGCCTCGTCCACGAGCGCGTGCAATACGGATATCGCGTCGCGCGGATGCGCCGATTGCGCAAGCCGCAACGCAGCCGCGGCACGATCGTCGAAGGAAACCGGAACGGAAGACATGCCTCACGATAGCGCAGCGCGGGCGTCGCGGCAGCCGAGGGCCGAATGACGGAGCAGCGCCTTCGCCGCGATGCGCGGCGGAAACGGATCGGCGCGGCGTCAAATCGATGTGGGAATCTATGCCGCAAACTGCAGACGTGCGAGCTCCGCGTAAAGTCCGTCCTGGCGTACGAGCTCGGCGTGCGTGCCCTGCGCGACGATGCGACCACCGTCCATGACGACGATGCGGTCCGCGCGCTGTACGGTCGCCAGCCGATGCGCGATAACCAGCGTGGTACGGCCGTGCATCAGGCGTTCCAGCGCTTGCTGAACGTAATGCTCGGATTGTGCATCGAGGCTCGATGTCGCCTCGTCGAGCAGCAGAATCGGCGCGTCGCGCAGGAGTGCGCGCGCGATCGCGACACGCTGCTGCTGTCCGCCGGATAGACGCACGCCACGTTCGCCGAGATAGGTCTCGTAGCGTTCCGGCAGCGTATCGAGAAAATCATGGGCCTCGGCTGCGCGAGCGGCCGCAAGGATCGCATCGGCATCCGCTCCGCTGCGACCAAACCCGATGTTGTCGCCTGCGCTCGCGCCGAACAAAACCGGGTCCTGCGGAACCAGCGCGAAACTCCCGCGGAGCTCGGGCAGCGCCAGAGCGCGCAGATCGATGCCGTCCAGAGTGATGCGCCCCTGCTGCGGATCATGAAAGCGCAACAAGAGCTGGAAAACCGTGCTCTTGCCGGCGCCGGAAGGTCCGACCAGCGCTATCGTCTCGCCGGGCTGGATGGCCAGCGAAAAGTCGTGAAGCGCGGCTCGATCCGGCCGTGACGGATAGCGGAACTCGACGTGCTCGAAACGCACCGCGCCACGAACCGGAACCGGCAGTGGTTCGGCGGCTTCGGGAGAATGGATTTCGGCGGCGGTGTCGAGCAATTCGCCGATCCTGCCGAGCGCACCTGCCGCGCGAAGAAGATCGCCCCAGACTTCGGTCAGCGCGCCGACCGAGCCGCCGGCGAGAATCGCATACAGAACGAACTGGCTCAGCACGCCGACCGCCATCGTGCCGCCGATGACGGCCTTCGCACCGGCCCAGAGAACCAGCGTGATCGCGCCGAACGTCAGCAGGATGACGAGAGCGGTGAGCGTGCCGGTCATCGTAATGCGGCGTCGCGCGGTCGCGAGCGCGCGCGCGACCGCCGCCGAATAGCGTGCGGATTCCTGCGGCTCGCGCGTGTAGGCCTGCACCGTGTGCATGGCATTCAAGGCTTCGCTCGCGATCGCGGATGCGTCGGCGATGCGATCCTGGCTTTCGCGCGAAAGTTTCTGCACGCGCCGCCCGAAGATCACGATCGGCAGCACGACCGCCGGAATCACGAGCGCGGAAAGCCCGGCAAGCCGCGGGCTCGAAAGAATCATCATCGCCGAGGCGCCGAGCAGCGTGACCACGCTGCGCACCGCGACCGACAGTGTTGATCCGACCACGGTCTGAACGAGTTCGGTATCGGCGGCGAGGCGCGAGACAAGCTCGCCGGTGCGCGTCTTTTCAAAGAATGCCTGATCGAGCGTCAGGAGGTGATCGTAGAGCGTGCAGCGCAAACCGGCGGCGACGCGCTCGCCGAGCAAGCTCACGCAAAAGAACCGCCCGGCGGTCGCGACGGCAAGCACGGCGGCCACTGCGAAAAGTCCGAGGAAACTTGCATTGATGGTTGCCGCATCGGCATTCGCGAAGCCGCGGTCGATCATGATGCGCACCGCTTGCGGCAGCGTCAGCGTCGCGGTGGACGACATCGCGAGAAAAATCAGCCAGCCGAAAATCAACGTCCGATGCGGCGCAAGATGGGGCAACAGGCGCGCGAACGTGCGCAGGCGGCGCGGGGAAGCGGTCGGGGTGTCGGTCATCGTGAATTCGCCGGGTGCGCTCGCGTCGACATGCGGCCTCGCCGCGCGCGTTCAAGCGCCAGCGCGTTCATTGGGCTTCCACTTGACCGCGGCCGCGGGTCAGATCGCGCACCCGGTCGACCAATGCGGGCACTTCGGCTTCGGGCAATTCGAGCTCGAGCTCGACGCCTTCCTCGAGGAAGCGCTCGTTGCGCTTGACCGCCGCGTGATCATGCAGCCAGCCGTGCAATGCGGCTGCCGCTGCGAAATCGCATCGTGCACGCACGATCGCGAGTGCGATGAGCGGCCGTTTCGCGGCGACTCGCAGGCATTCCGCCGCAGAGCCTCCGTAAGCCCGCGCGAGTCCGCCCGCACCGAGCTTGATGCCACCGAACCAGCGTGTCACCACGACGATCGCGCGATCGATGTTCTGCGCGTCGATCGCCTGAAGGATCGGCTTGCCGGCAGTTCCGCCCGGCTCCCCGTCGTCGGTGAAACGATAAAGCGCTCCGACGCGATAGGCCCAGCAGTTGTGCGTCGCATCGCGCTCGCTGACGCGCGAGACGAACGCGAGTGCGGCGTCGGCATCTTCGACGGGGTGCGCCTGCGCAAGGAAGCGGCTCTTGCGCACCTCCCGTTGAAGGCGCGCTTCGCCGGCGAGGACGAATTTCGTGGACATGCGCCAGCATACGTCGGCTGGCCTTGCTTGCGTACGCCGCGGCGCACGCAAGCTCAGGTCTTTCGGTCTTCGCGTATCCGCACGGATCGAATCCCTTATGGATCGAAGCCGTCGGCGAAGATGCGGTCCGTTACCTGCTGCCCGGTGCACGCCTCACCGCCCGCGGCGAGGCGGATATTGTCGAGCGCCCAGCCCGGTGCATTCTGGAAGCTGTCGCTTTGCAGGCGGAAGCGGATCTTCAGCGTCGCCGAGCCGTTCGCATCGGCGGGGAGATTCAGATGATGCGTCTGCCAAGCGGTCTGTCCAGTGCACGCATAGACGCCGTTCCATGTCGAGCCGTTGGTGCTGTACTCGACGTTGCCGAAGTCGAAACCCGATTCCGTGTCGCAACGATCGTCGAAATCTAGCGTGACGTCGCTGTAACCGGTCAGATCGTACGAAGTTGCAGTGGTCAGCGAACGGCTGATGTCGTCGCCATAGTTCGGTGTGTTCCATACATGTGTCGTGTCGGTGCCGACACCGTTGACAATCACCCATGGCGTCTGCGCGGTCCACAGCGAGCTGCCGTTCTCGACGTCATCGGAAAAGATTTCGCAGTCGTGCAGCAGCGCGAAATTCTGCGTCGCGGTGCCGCCGCCCGTGAGCGCGATGCCTTGAACCGCCTGCGTCAGATAGCGCGGCGCACTCACGCTGACATTGAACGTGCCGGCGAAGGTGTGCGCCGCGTAGTCGCCCGTGGTTGCGTCGCTGGTCGTTTGGCGCGTCTCGCCGTCGTCGGGATCGTTGAGCGTGACCGTCGCGGCAACGGCCGAACCGGTTGCGAGATCGGTCACTTGCCCGACCAGCGTGGTGACTTCGTCGGCGGCGCCGACGTCGAAGAACGCCGCATTCGGCGTGCCGGCATTGCCGATGACGTCGGTGGCCTGCACGTAAACGAAGTGACGGCCGGACGAGAGGCCAGTGGTCGGTATCGCGCCCAAGCCGACTTCGATTGCGGAATCGAATGCGCCATCGCCGGCCTGCATCGCGGTGCCGGGGTCCGTGTCGTCCCAAGGCAGCGCATCAAGGTAGGCCAGCGCGCTCGCGATGTTGTGCACCGGCTGCGTGCCGTTCGAATTGTTGAAGCGGCTGCTGTCGAGACTCGCTTGCACGTTCAGCGTGTCGCCGGCGATGACGAGATCGGGCGACGCGGTTACCTGAATCGTGTCCGGGCCGGCCGGCAGCTCGTACGGCGCATGCAGCGTGCGTGCGATGTAGCGCAAAGCATCGAGATTGGTCGGCGCGGTGTTGCCTTCGAACGAGGCGCAATCCTCGAAGAAATCGGAGCCGTTGGTTTCGATCGTGTAGGCAGCGACACCGAGAAGGCCGTACATCGAGTCGTCGGTCGTGCCATCCGTGAGGTAGAGCTCGTTCGACTGTTCGGGCGTGTAGCCATTGAAATACGCGATGCGGCGGCCGAGGGTGGTCAGGTCGGTGACATTCGGCGAATCGGTTGCGGTGTCGCCCCAGGGCCAGAGCACGAGGGCCGCATTGCTGTGCATGTCAACGAAGAAGCCCGGTTTATCGCGCGGCGCGGCGTCACCGGGATCGTCGGAAGGGTCCGAAGGATCCATCGGTCCGTCGCGCTGGTCGGAGAAGAGCCCGCCCGTGCAGTCGCCATTGCTGTCGCACGTGCCGGCGACGTACGAAAAAAGATTGATCGTTTCCGGCTCCGGCGTGCCCTGGATGTGATCGTTGTGGTTGCTGCCAGTCTGGTACGGACCATGGAACGTCTGGCTGCAGGTGTCGTCGTCTGAGCCTTGGCCGCGCGTGATATCCCAGTGCCACGGGAAATTGCGATTCAGATCGACGCCGAACTGCTCGAACTCGTCGTCCGATCCGCACGGACCGTTGATCGTGTCCATGTTCTTGCGCTGGTAGATCTGCTGCTCGGCGAGCTTGCGCGAGTCCGGATTGGCCATCAGGATCAGATGGAAATCGTTGTGATCGACGAGCCACGTCGCTTCGGGATCCGTGCCGTAATTGTTCACCAGCCACTCGGCGAAGCGCGTGCCGATTTCGGCCGGCGTGTATTCGCGCGCGTGGATCGAGAAATACGCGGCCATCTTCGGACGATTCGGATCAGCGGCCGCAGTCGCGAAATTCGTGATGTGCATCGCGCGCATCTCGTAGCCTTGGCTCGAATCCTGCGTCTTCTGCCAGCTCGGGCCGATATCGTCGACGGCGGCGATGTCCGGAAAGCCCGAGGCAAGGTCGTCCATCGTCTGGTACGTTTCTTCGACGGTGCGAAAGCATTCGTAGCCCGGAATGCCATTGAGACCGAGACCGCGCGACGCCGCTTCGGCGGCGCTCGCGTAGAACATGCGAAGTTTGGCCGTCGCCGCCTGATCGATCGTGACAGTGAGCCCTTCGTCTTCGAGCTTGGCGATGCCTTGATCGGTGGTGTCGACACGCAGCACGTTCCGCTTCTTGTCGAGAATGACGTGCTCGAAGTGCCTCGCGGCGCGCTGAAGCGCGGCCTGATCCGGATAGTGGGCCTCGACGACCCATTCCTCGGCGTGCGCTATCTGCATCGACACGAACGCGACGAGGATTCCGAAAAAGATCTTGCGCATGATCGACCACCCCCTGAAGGAAGGCGCGATCATAACGGGCGAATGCCCCACGCGACAGAGACGAGGCGTGAAAAACGCCGTGAATTCAGATTCGCCGAATGTAAAGAGAAGTGAGCACGAGTTCGGCGCCGGTCTCAGCCGCGTCGCTACGACGCGAGGCGGAGCTATTCGAGCTGACTCTTTGCGAAGGCTCCATCGAGTGCTTCCATCGCGTCGCGCGGCTTCAGCTTGGCGGCCTTGTCGTAGGCTTCAGCGGCGTCGTCTTCGCGCTTGTCGCCATGCAGAAGCAGCAGTGCATTACCGTATTCGAGCCACGCGATCGGCGATGCGGGCGTCAACTTGAGTGCCTGTTTGAGATTCTTCTCGGCGTCGGCAGCATTCGCGCCGTAGGTAAGCTTGGCCAGCATGGCGCCGACCTTGGCGACGATCTCCGCGTGATAAACGCCGAGCGCCGTGTGCGCTTCGGCGTGCTTGGGCGCGAGCTCGATCGTGGCATCCAGCGCATCGCGCACCTTGCCCGCAAGACCTTGCGCGAGCGCCTTTCCGATCGAAATGGTCTGGCTGAGACGGCCGAGCGCGAATGCGCGGCGGTAGTGGGAATTGGCTTCGTCGGGCAATGTGTCGATCGCCTCGTCGGCGAGATTCACGAGAGACTCGTAACGCGCCGGTTTCGTGGCCGCGTCGTCAACGAGATACGTTGCATGAATGCCGCCGGCCTTGATCGCGACCGAAGCGCCGAGCGCTTTCAACGCGACCCCGGCATCGTGGGCTTGCTGAAAGTCGCCCCGGTGAAACGCGCGCCATGCGTCCTGAAGCTGATTGGAGATCGCCGCCGCGTCCTTGCCAAGCTTCGGATTTTTCCTGAGCAGCGCGGCGACGTGCTTCTCGTCCGGAAACGGCTCCTGATCGCCCGCGTGCAAGGCGGCCCACGCCTTGGCTAGCTTGCCGCCGTCGTAGTCGAACGCCTTGTCGGGGTAGGGAAATGCGGCCCAGGCTTTCTTCGCCATCGTCGAATCCTTTCCTCAAGTCGCAGACTCGCGACAGTTTGAACGCGTTTGCGCCGATCCGCCAACGCCCCATCGCGGCGAGCCGGTAAACTCTCCGCGCGAGCCATTGCGTCCCGAATCCTGCCGGCGAAGCCAATCCTGCGATGACCCGAAAAACGACATCGAACCCTTCCGCGGCACGCGCCGAGGAACTTCGCCGGCGCATCGACGAGGCCAACTATCGCTATCACGTGCTCGACGAGCCGGCGATCGCCGACATCGAATACGACAAGATGATGCGCGAGCTGCAGGGCATCGAAGCCGAGCATCCCGAGCTTGCGACGCTGGACTCGCCGACCCAGCGTGTCGGCGCGCCGCCGCTCGGAGCGTTCGCTCAAGTGCGGCACGAGATTCCGATGCTTTCGCTCGCCAACGCGTTCAGCGAGGAGGAAGCCGGTGATTTCGAGCGGCGCATCGAGCAGAAACTCCAGCGCAAGGATCCGGCTTTTTCAGTCGAGCCGAAATTCGATGGTCTCGCGATCAGCCTGCGCTACGAAAACGGACTCCTCGTTCGCGGTGCGACGCGAGGCGACGGCGAGACGGGCGAGGACGTCACGGCGAATCTGCGCACGATCAAGGCGATCCCGCTGCGCCTGCACGACAGTGGCTGGCCCCGCCTGCTCGAGGTGCGCGGCGAGGTCTACATGCCGCGCGCTGCGTTCGAGAAATACAACGATCAAGCGCGCGCACGCGGCGGCAAGGTGCTGGTCAATCCGCGCAACGGCGCAGCGGGCAGCGTGCGCATGAAGGATCCCGGCGAAACTGCGAAGCGTCCGCTGGCTTTTTATGCCTACGCGGTCGGCGTCGTCGAGGGCGGCACGTTGCCCGCGACTCATTCGGCGACGCTCGCCGCGTTCAAGAAATGGGGCTTGCCGGTCAGCGGGCTGATCGAAGTTGCGCGTGGCGCTGAGGGTTGTGTCGACTACTACGCACGCATCGGCAGGCAGCGCGACAAACTGCCGTTCGACATCGACGGCGTCGTCTACAAACTCGACGACTACGCCGGACAGCGCGAAATGGGTTTTGTCGGCCGTGCACCGCGCTGGGCGATCGCGCACAAGTTTCCGGCGCAGGAACAGCAGACCACGGTCGAGGCGATCGAGGTCAACATCGGGCGCACCGGCGCCGCGACGCCAACCGCTCGCTTTGCGCCCGTGCACGTGGGCGGCGTCACCGTGACCAACGCGACGCTGCACAACGCGGATCAGGTCGCGCGTCTGGATGTGCGTGTCGGCGATACGGTGATCGTGCGCCGTGCCGGCGACGTGATTCCCGAAGTCGTCCGCGTCGTGCTCGAAAACCGTCCACAGCGGACGAAGCCCTGGAAAATGCCCGCGCATTGCCCGATCTGCGGTTCGGACATCGTGCGCGAGGAAGGCGAATCGGTATCGCGCTGCATCGGCGAGCTGACCTGCGCTGCACAACGAACCCAAGCGCTGTTCCATTTCGCATCGCGGCGCGCGATGGATATCGAAGGTCTCGGCGAGCGGTACATCGACGAGCTCGGTGATCTCGGTTACGTGAAATCGGTCGCGGATCTGTACAAGCTTGGTCTCGACGATCTGCTGGAAATGAAACGTCGCGCGGACGAGCGCGATGGGACGACTCCCGAGACCGTGAAATCCGGCAAGGTTGCGACCAGGTGGGCCGAGAATCTCATCGAAGCGATAGAGCAAAGCCGGCGCACTACGCTGGACCGCTTCTTATATGCACTCGGCATCCAGCACGTCGGCGAAAGCACCGCGAAGGCGCTTTCAGTCTGGTTCGGTGATCTTGGTCCGATCCGACGCTTGCCATGGCCCATACTCAAGCTGGTGCCCGACATCGGTGGAGAGGTCGCGCGCGCGATCGATGCGTTTTTCCAGCAGCAAGGCAACCAGCGCGTGATCGACGATCTGCTCGCACGAGGCGTCGTCGTCACCGATGCGCATCCGCCTTCGGCGAAGTTGCGCTCCGCGCTTGGTTTGGCAAATGTGTTGACCGAGCTCGAAGTGCCCAAGCTCACGGAAAAGCGCGCCGAGCAGGTTGCTTCCGGCTTC
>DASYJJ010000093.1:0-38561 GCA_035996605.1 Rhodanobacteraceae bacterium | reverse complement strand
CCGAAGGTGTGTTGGCTGCCCCTGCCGTGTTGTTGGCGATGATCGAACTTTGCAGCTCCAGCGCACTGTTCGCGGATGCACCGTTGAAAAATACGGCACCTTCGACGAATGCCTCGTGATTGAACGCGATGGTGCTGTTCGCAATCACGACGGAGTTGCCTCCAGAAGATTCCACCGCGCCGGACAGGTGGGCAACATTTCCTGAAATCGTGCTGTTGGAAATGCCTCCGTGCCGGAAAAAGAAAGCGCTCGCACTGGAAGCCGTATTGTGATCCACGGTTGATGCAAACATGGACACGCTGGACTGAATGTATGCGCCACCGCTGAAACCGCCAAGGACACCATCGCCGGCTACGTTCCCGCTAATCGAACTGTAGGTGGCCGTTAGGCTCGCCGCCGCGATGCCGCCACCGACGCCCCGTTCCGAAGGCGCAATTGTCCTGTTGCCAGAAACGGTGCTTGAAACCAACGTCACCGCATTCGCCACGTACATTCCGCCGCCGAATGCGTAGCCCGCGTCGCTGGATGCGGTGCAACCGCTAACGACTGCCATATCCAGATAGACGCTGCCCAAACTATGGATGCATCCGCCGTAAACATTCCCGGCAGCCTCGTAGTAGCCGGAGGCGACTGTCAATGTGGTCAGAGCAAGTGTTCCGGTCCCGTGGTGATCGAAAACCCGAGACAGGTTCCCTCCGGAGATCACCACGGTTCCATCAACCGCGTCGGGTCCTTGCAGCGTCAGGTCGTCTTGAGCAACGACGATCTGGCCACTCGTCAACGTGATTCGGCTATTGATGGTGCCGCATTGAGCCGGAAGCAGGCTGAGATCGACGAAATCGCCCGTTTTGGCCTTGGCAGGATTCTCGATGATGTCGCGAAGCGACCCATCGCCGTTGTCGTCGCAGTTCTGCACAACCCATGTCTGCGGCGTGTCTGGATGCGAGGGCATCTGTCCCGCCACGGATCCGACATGCCCGGCGCGCAAATACTGCGGCAGCGCCATCGGCGAAGCTGCCGGCGCCGGACGCGCCGCGATGGGCGACAGCAGTGCGGCAGAAAGGCAAAGCGCGAGCTGTCTGGCGCGCGTGGATAGGTGTCTTCTTAAAACGCCAGCGTGCGCAGCGTCTTCGCGAATACGCCGCGCTCTCTCAAGTCCGTTCATTCTCTTCGCTCCGGTTCTCTACCTACGTCCTCGCCGCCGGCATTGACCAGCGCTAGAACGAGCCATAGGTTCCATGTGCGAGAGTTGTTACGTGATTGGAGAGGAAAGCGGACAAGGAGAGACGGAATAAGAGCTATGCCCGCAATCCGCGTTCATCATGGTGGCGGCGTCTCTTCCGAACGCCGAATCGGCGAAGTCGGTAGTCGGCCGGTTTTTTCACCCTTCGCGTTTCAGCCGAATCAGCGCAGAAATATCTTCGTCACCGTAGCCACGCGCCAGCAGCACCGCGTAGTCGGCGAGTGATTTCTCGATGACGGAGCGATCGGTTCCCGCAGCGAGCGCGAGCTCGCGCACGATCTTGAGATCCTTGTGCAGCAGCGCGAGTTTGAAGCCGACGCTGAATTCGTCGCGCAGCATTGTTGCGCCGCGTTTGTCGAGAAACCAATTGCTCGCCGCGCCCGCGAGGAGTGTCGGCAGCAGGCGTTCCGCATCGAGGCCGAGCTTTTCGGACAACGCCAGCCCTTCGCACACGGCTTGCGCGATACCGGCGACCAGCACCTGGTTGACCGCTTTCGTGTTCTGTCCGGCGCCGACATCGCCCATGTGGCTGATGCGTGCCGCATAGCAGTCGAGCACGGGACGCACGCGGACGAGCACCTCGGCATCGCCGCCGACCATGATCGATAGCTTGCCATTCTTCGCGCCTTCGACGCCGCCCGAAACCGGCGCATCGAGGAACGCGCAGCCGTGCGCGGCGAGGAGCGCTGCGGCTTCGCGCGCTGTCACCGAAGAGACCGTCGAATGGTCGATGACGATCGTTCCTGCGCGCGCGTGCGCGGCGATCTCGCGCGCGAGCGCGAGCACGTCTGCATCCGCGGGCACGCACAGCGCGATCACGTCGCTCGCGCGCGCGAATTCGCCGAGCGTCGCCGGCGCTTCCACGCCGAGCTCGCGCGCCACTGCATCGGCCTTGGCGTGGCTGCGGTTCCAGACTGCCGCGAGAAGGGCCGCGCGCGCGAGATGTTCTGCCATCGGTTGGCCCATCGCGCCAAGGCCGGCGAAGGCGACTTTGAGTTCTGTCATGGGAAATTGCTCATGCAAAAAGTTTCTATGGATGGGCGAAGTGTTCAGCGCCTCTCCCGCTCGCGGGAGAGGCCGCGCGGAGCGCGGGTGGGGACATAGGAGTGGCGCGTTTCATGACGCGATTAAGCCGCGAACCACGCTTGCCCTCACCCTGCCCTCTCCCGCGAGCGGAGCGGGGATAGAGAGTGAGTCACGGACTCTCCGCAAGATACGTGTACGCCGTCAAACCCGCCTCGAGCATCGCCTCGATACGCGCTGCTTCCGCTCCTCCAATTCCGGCGAGCGCAATCTTGTCGCGATACGACGCGCGCAGCGCAGCGAGATCGTAGCCGACGTAATCGAGCATCACGTCGGCATTGTCGCCACGCTTCACATGCGCGAACTCGTAGCCGCCGTCGGCGGTGACGCGTACGTTTACAGCGTCGGTGTCGCCGAAGAGATTGTGGATGTCGCCCAGCGTTTCCTGATACGCGCCGACCAGGAAAATACCGAGCCGGTACGGTTCGCCTTCGCGCAGCGCGTGCAGCGGCAGACTGACGTCGACGCCGTCCGAATCCACGTACTGGTCGATGCGCCCATCGGAATCGCAGGTGAGGTCGGCAATCACGCCGCGCCGGTCGGGCCTACGGTCGAGTCCGGCGATCGGCACGATCGGGAATACCTGATCGATCGCCCATACGTCCGGCACCGATTCGAACACCGAAAAGTTGACGATGTACTTGTCGACGAGTTTCTGATTCAGCTCGTCGAGCACCTGCCGGTGCGGTGGCTCGTCGGCTTTCAGGCGCGGCCGCACGGCGTTGAGGATTGCGTAGTAGAGATCATCGAGGCGCGCGCGGTCGGCAAGCCCAAGCTGTCCGAGTGCGTATAGAGAATGGCCTTCGCTCAAGCGGTATTGCGCCTCGTGGTAGAGCTCAGTCGGCGGACGCACGTTGATTTCGTCGTGGATTTCGCGCAGATGACGCAGCACGAGCGGCTCGTCGTCGCGCGTTTGCGGAATGCGTCCGCGCGGCGCTTCCTCGACTTCGCTGACATTGACGACGAGCACGGCGTGATGCGCGGTCAGCGCGCGGCCGGATTCCGTCAGCACGCGCGGCGGCTTGAATCCGTGTTCCTCTACGGCTTCGGCGAGAGGCTGCACGATTGTCGCCGCGTATTGCTCGAGCCCGTAGTTGATCGAGCAGTCCGATCGCGAACGCGTGCCTTCGTAGTCGATGCCGAGGCCGCCGCCGACGTCGACGTAGTCGATGCCGATGCCGCTTTTTGCGAGCTCGACGACATAGCGAACGGCTTCGCGCATGCCGCCGGCGATGTCGCGCACGTTCGACATCTGCGAGCCCATGTGGAAGTGCAGAAGCTTGAGTGCGTGCGAGAGCTTGGCGTCTTTAAGACCAGCGAGCAGATCGAGCAGCTGCCGTGGCGTCAGTCCGAATTTGCCCTTGTCGCCGCCGGTGTTCTGCCATTTGCCGGCGCCAAGGCTGGCAAGCCGCATGCGCACGCCGAGCAGCGGTTCGACATCGAGCGCGCGTGCTTCAGTCAGGACGTGTGCAAGTTCGGAGGGCTTCTCGATGACGATGTAGATTTCAAGACCGAGCTTGCGCCCGATCAGCGCGAGGCGCACGTATTCGCGGTCCTTGTAACCGTTGCAGATGACGACGCTGCCGGGTCGCGCGAGCGCGAGAACCGCCATCAGCTCGGGCTTGGATCCCGCTTCGAGGCCGAAGCCTTCGTCGGCGTTCGAAGCAAGCTCGCCGGCAACGCCTTTCTGCTGGTTCACCTTGATCGGATAGATCGCGGTGTAGCCGCCGGAATAATCCCACTCGCGCATGGCCTTGGCGAAAGCGGCCTGCAGACGCGCCAGACGATCGCGCAGGATGTCGCTGAAGCGCACCAGCAACGGCAGCCGCAATCCGCGCGAATGGGCAGCCGCGACGATGTCGGGCAGCGCGATTTCGGCGCCGTCTTCGCGCCGCGGGCGGACGCGCAGCGCGCCATCGTCGCCGACGTCGAAATAGCCTTCGCCCCAGTTCGCGATGGACCAGGCGCGGCGTGCGTCGTCGATGCTCCAGTGGTGTTCGGTCACGTCGTCCTTCCAGTTCCGCGGCTTCGCGCCGCTTGTCTTGCGGCCGCGTATTGTAACGAGCCGCGCGTTTCGGAATACCGTTCGGAGCGGAGGCGTCGCCGCATCGAAAGCAAGAGTGCTCCATATAGCGGACGCCGCGCGCGGCAACGACCGTTTGTCGCATCGCGGCGCCAGGCCGGTTGCCATGGCCGGCGTTCGTGTCCGTGTCAGGCGGAATCGGTACAATCCGCGCCCGCCCGTTCGCCGCAGGAAGCCGCGATGACCACCGCCGACGAAAACGCCACCGGACACGACTGGTTCACCGAGCGTCACCTGCACTCGGGCTCGTCGATCGGCTTTCGCGTGAAGGCGCGCCTGCACGCGGAGAAAACGCCGTTCCAGACGATCGAGATCTACGACTCGACCGACTGGGGAAAGCTCATGGTCATCGATGGCTGCATGATGGTGACCACGCGCGACAATTTCCTCTATCACGAAATGATGACCCACCCGGCATTGTTCACGCACGCGCGTGCGAAGCGCGTCGTCATCATCGGCGGCGGCGACTGCGGAACGCTGCGCGAAGTGCTCAAGCACGAAGAAGTCGAGCACGCGGTGCAGGTCGAGATCGATGAGCGCGTCACGCGGCTTGCCGAGAAGTACTTTCCGGAGTTGTGCGAATCGAACGGCGATCCGCGCGCCGAGCTTCTTTTCGTCGACGGCATCAAGTACATGGCGGATTGCGAGCCGGAGTCGATCGATGTCGTGATCGTCGATTCGACCGATCCGGTCGGCCCCGCCGAAGACCTTTTCAACGCGGATTTCTACGAAACCTGCTACCGCGCGCTCCGGCCGAGCGGAATTCTGGTGCAGCAGTCCGAATCCCCGCTGGTGCATCTGGATCTGATCAAATCGATGCGCGCGGCAATGCGCATCGCGGATTTTCAGGCCGTTCGCACGCTTACGTTTCCGCAGCCGTGTTATCCGACCGGTTGGTGGAGCTGCACGATGGCGCGCAAAGGCGCGGATCTCTCCGGATTCCGCGAGCGCGGCGCCGCGACCAAGCAGTTCGAGACGCGCTACTACAACGCCGATATCCACAAGGCCGCGTTCGCATCGCCGGAATTCATTCGCGAGTCGCTCGGCGATTGAGGCATCGATCCCCTCTCCCGCTTGCGGGAGAGGGCTAGGGTGAGGGCAGCTTGGTTCGCCGTCGCATTTCTTTCGACCCAGGCGCACCATTCCGAACGCCCCTCGCCCGCCCTTACGGGCGGCCTCTCCCGCGAGCGGGAGAGGCGAAGTCGCGTCGCTCTTTCCGGCATCCGCGCTTGCCCGCAAAACTGTTTTCAAGCGCGTGCGGCGCGCATCATCGTATGCTTGTGACGTCTTCCAGGGACCTCGCCATGCGCCGAATCGCCATCGCCATCTGCACTGCCCTCGTCAGTTTCGCCGCCAATGCGGGCGACCGCGTCACCGGCAAGCCGTTCGCCACGCGCTCTGAAGTGATCGCACAGCACGGCATGGTCGCGACATCGCATCCGCTGGCGACGCAAATTGGTCTGGACGTGCTGAAGAAAGGCGGTACGGCCGTCGATGCAGCGATCGCGGCCAACGCTGCGCTCGGTCTCATGGAGCCGGTTTCCAACGGCGTCGGCGGCGATCTCTTCGCGATCGTGTGGGACGCGAAGACGAAGAAGCTCTACGGCTACAACGGTTCAGGCCGCTCGCCGAAATCGTTGTCGCTGAAGTATTTCCAGGACAACGGCCTCAAGGAAATCCCGGCGCTCGGCCCGCTGCCGGTCAACGTACCGGGCTGCGTCGACGGCTGGTTCGCGCTGCACGACAAATTCGGCAAGCTTTCGATGAAAGACGATCTCGCGCCGGTGATCAAGTACGCGCGCGAAGGGTTTCCGATGACCGAGCTCATCGCGTTCTACTGGAATCTTTCGGTGGCGCGCCTCTCGAAATATCCCGGCTTCACCGAGCAGATGACCATCAACGGCAAGGCGCCGGCAAAAGGCGAGATCTGGAAGAATCCCAATCTCGCCAATACGCTCGAGACGATCGCGAACGGAGGCCGCGACGCGTTCTACAAGGGCAAGATCGCGCACACGATCGGCGACTACATGAAAGCGAACGGCGGTTTCCTCTCGTACGAGGACATGGCAAGCCATAAGGGCGAATGGGTCGAACCCGTGTCGACGACGTATCGCGGCTACCAGGTCTGGGAACTGCCGCCAAACGGCCAGGGCATCGCGGCGCTGCAGATGCTCAACATTCTCGAAGGCTACGATTTCTCGAAGATTCCATTCGGCAGCACCGAGCACGTGCACCTTTTCGTGGAGGCCAAGAAGCTCGCCTATGAGGATCGCGCGAAGTTCTACGCCGATCCCGATTTTTCAAAGGCGCCGGTCGACTGGCTCATTTCGAAAGAGTACGCCGCACAGCGTCGCAAGCTGATCCGTCCCGATCACGCGCTCGACAAGATCGAGCCCGGCGATCCCAAGCTCGGCGGCGATACGATCTATCTGACCACGGCGGACCAGTGGGGCAACATGGTTTCGCTGATCCAGTCGAACTACCGCGGCATGGGATCGGGCATGACGCCGCCTGGCCTCGGTTTCATCCTGCAGGATCGCGGCCAACTTTTCGTGCTGAAGGAAGGCCACGCCAACACGTTCGAGCCGGGCAAGCGTCCGTTCCACACGATCATTCCGGCGTTCATCACCAAAGACGGCGCGCCGTGGCTCAGCTTCGGTGTGATGGGCGGCGACATGCAGCCGCAGGGACACGTCGAGATCGTCATGAACCTCATCGATTTCGGCATGAACCTGCAGGAAGCCGGCGACGCGCCGCGCATCCAGCACGAAGGCTCGACATCGCCCGAAGGGCAGGCCGAGCCGATGACGAAGGGCGGCTGGGTCGATCTCGAATCGGATTTCCCGTACGAAACGGTGCGCGGCCTGATGATGAAGGGCCACGATGTCCGCTTCGCGATCGGTCCGTACGGCGGCTATCAGGCGATCGAGTGGGATGCCAAGAACCACACGTACATTGGTGCATCGGAAGGACGTAAAGACGGACAGGCCGCAGGATACTGAAACTGTGGATTGATATACTGGCGCGACGCGGTCCGATGGCGGGGAAAAGGCCATGAAACGCAGCGTCGCAGCCACGATTCTGGTGTGCGGTTTCGTTCCGCTGGCGGCACTCGGCGGACCGCCGACGGCTGAGTCCGGTCGTTCGCAACATGCCGAGCTCGCGGTCGGCATACGCATCAATGCCGCAGATGATCAGGAAGCTACGTGGAAAGCCTATCAGGCTTCCCTGCACCGCACGCTGGCCGCCAGCGGAACGCCGAGAAATGTCGCGCTCGCTGCGCTTGATGCCTCTGCTTTCCCCGCCGACGATCGATCGCCGACGCTGCAGGACGAACCGCTGTTCCGCGCAGCGATGGGCGCTCGCGACGATGCGCTGGTGCAATGGCTGATCGCCAATCGCCTGCTCGGGTCGGGCCACGACACGCGTGTCGACGCGATCGTCGCGAACGCGACGCGACTCGAACCTGACAACGCGGCCGTGTGGGGGCTCACACTCGCGCTCGCATCGAAGCGCAACGAGTCGGCAGCGATCGACGATGCGCTCGCGCACATGGCAGCGAGCACGCGTTCGGACGAGCACTTTGCCGATACGGCGCGCGCGTGGTACGAAATCTACGAACGCAATCCGTTTCCGCAATGGACGTTCGCGAACCCGACAGACGCGGATGCGGCGGTCTTCGTATCCGCCATGGCCAAAGCTGCGGCAACCGCGCTGGCGGGCTATCAGACGCTCGTGCAAACGTGCAAACCATCCGCAGAAGCAAGCCGCAATAGGGCGCGCGCGGTCGACTGCTCGGCGATCGGTCACCTGATGCTGTATCGCTCGACGACGCTGCTCGCCCGCAGAATAGGTTTTGTGCTGTTGCGCAATCTTGGCGACGACGCAGTCAGTAGCGAAGACCATGCGCTGCACCGCAATCTCGAATGGGTTTTGTTCAACGAGGCCGCAACTGACGATTCTCTGAAGGATCCGCTCGCGATGCACGCGTACGCAACCGATTGGCTGAAGCTGGACGACGAGTACGACATCCTGCAGCGCGCTCTTCGTCGCCAGGGCGTGTCGGCCGAGGCGCCTTCCGACTGGCAACCATCGGAACACGCATCAATTGCACAAGCCGCATCGCGCTGAAGTACCGCTGGACTGAATGACGGCGGCGTTCGCTTGCCGCTGCGCGTCGGGAGCGCAAGAATCGAAGTCGTTTCCCGCTTCGGCGCGAAGACGGAACGACCATGCACATACGCCTTCCGCTTGTATTCGTTTGCGTCCTCGTCGCGGTGCCTGCGCGCGCCGACTTCCACGACCAGGGCATGCGCCAGAAGCCCGCCGTCAAGACCGAATACGTCGATCCGAAAACCGGCACCGCCGGGCATCCGCTCGTGATCGGCACCTGCCTTTGGGGCGATTGCAGAACGGAGCGGCTGGTTTTCCAGCAATCGAACGCGTGGCAACAGAATCTCGGCTGCGATCCGTGCACGGGTCCGGCGAAACCCGATTCGTACTGGGCGGTTCTCTTCAACAACGAGCCGCGCGCCGATCTGCACAATCCGGGGCCGCCCGATGCCTCGTTGCCGAGAGCGGCCGCCGGAGCCGGCCTGATGGGTTTCGAAACATTGCGCGGTCAGAGTCCACCGGATACGCAATGGCGCGCGAATCTCGTGCTCGATTTCATCGCGTATGCGAATCCGGTTTTTGGCGGGATTCCGTTCCTCGGCTTCGGCGAGTTCTCCAATCGCGGAAATCGCGGCCGCCCGCTCGGCTATCTGCAACCGAGTTCGAGCGCCAAACCGTCGGTGGTGTCGTTCGGTGCGCGCCTGTGGCAAGTCGTTCCGCCGATACCGATTGTCGGCACGACGCAGCCGGCCACGCTCGCCACGTATGTGTGGGCGTTGGCGAATTGGGGAACAAAGCCGAAGGCGATCTTCATCACGCTGTATCACTACAACATCCAGAACTCAGTGCCGCCCGGCGATCCGGCAGTCAACCATTTCAGTTGGCCGATCACGCAGAGCGCTCTCTATCCCGGTGCCGAAATCGTCTATATCGACGCCGAAGACATGGCGTATTACTGCGGTTTCGACGTGCCGTTGCTGGCGCCGCAGCAGGACATCGCCTACCGCATCGATCTGACTGCGCTCTTCAGCTGCGTCAGCAAGCGCAAACTCTTCACCGAGCCGCTGCCTTCGACAGCCGACATCCCGGTCACGCAGGTGCTTTGGGCGAACGAAAGTTCGGGCGTCGACGGCTTGCTTTGGATCGACGTGCATGATCCGGCGATGCTCGCGGCCGGACGCGGCGTGGGATCGACTTCGAAAACCACGCCGAAAACTGTGAGCGGGAATGGAACCAGAACGGATGCGATACGACGCGAGCTCGAGCGTCAATGCGGAACGACACCGGGATGCACCGAGCGCGCAGCGCTTGTCGCAGCAGGCAAGGCGGGCACGCTGGAACTGCCGGTCGATCGCCAGCCGTCGCGGCCGGCGCTGCTGCAAACATTGCCGCTGGCGCCGCCTGCGCCGCGACCGAATCCGTAGATCGGATTCCCGGGCCGGAATCCCGAGTCGAAAAATCGGCTCATCGCGCGGTTTTCGCGCTTCCGCCGCCACGGCAAGGCATGTAACCTTCCGCCACTTCGCGTAGCGACGGGAGGCGACATGCTGAAGATCCTGGTGGCAAGTTCGAAAGGCGGCGCGGGCAAGACCACGATCGCGACCAACCTTGCCGCGCACTACGCGGTTGAAGGCAAGAACACGGTGCTGGTCGACGCGGACCGCCAGGGCTCGAGCCAGCGCTGGGCCGAGAAGCGCGCGGACATGCCGAATGCGGTGCTTGGCCTTTCGGGACTGCGTCGCGATTGGGCGCGCCACGTGCCCGAGGATGCCCAGCGCGTAGTCATCGATTCTGCCGCCGGCATCCGTTCCGCGGAGGTCGGCGAGTTCCTGGACCATGTCGACGCGGTGATCGTGCCGATCCTGCCGTCCGCGATCGATCTGGAAGCGGCCGAACCCTTCCTCACTGAGCTTGCCGAACTCCCGCGCATCAAGCGCGGCAAGGTGCCGGTCGCGTTGGTTGCCAACCGGCTCAAACCCTGGACGAACGCCTCGCAGCAGGCGATCGGCAGCATCAAGGCGTTTCCTTTCCCGATCGTCGCCGAACTTCGCGATACGCAGGGCTACGTGCTTGCTTCCGAGCTCGGCAAGAGCATCTTCGATTACAACTCCGAAGTGGTGCGCTCCCACCAAGACGACTGGGCCAAGCTCCTGCGCTGGCTCCGCAAGCTCTCTTAACCTCTATTTGCGCGAACTTTGCAGGCTGACGGTCAGCAAACGGGCGCCTTGGGCGTTCCATGAGAGTGCGGCCGACGTGGCCGTTTCATGAGCACCCTGCCATGCGCAACATCGCTTTCACCACACTGACCCTTTCCGTGCTCCTCGCCGCGGGCGCGGCTTGGGCCGCGGCGCCGGCTCCGACCGGCGACGCAACTCCGGCGCCCGGCACCAAGCAATCCGAATGGCGTCAGCACTTCTTCGACAAGATCGACGCCAACCACGACGGCGTGATCAGCCGCGCCGAGTACCAGGCGTGGGTCGACACCCGCTTCGCCAAGCTCGACAGCAACGGCGACGGCGTCGTCGACGCCGACGAGGTCGCCAGCTCGCAAGCCGCCGCCGAACGCGTGCAGAAGCGCGCCGAAGGCTTCGTGCGCCGCTACGACACGACCGGCAGCGGCCAGGTCAGCAAGTCCGACTTCGAGGCCAAGGAAATGCAGCACTTCGATCGGCTGAGCAACGGTGCCGACACCGTCACCGCAGACCAGTTCGCCGCCGCACGGCCGTTCCAGCACCGTCGCGCACCGCAGGCGGACGGCGGCTGATCCGCTTCCACGTTTTTGCCCCGCCGAGCCGGCGGGCGGGCTTCGGCCTGCCCGTCGGCTTCGCTCGTGTGCGGAATCGGCACATCCTTCATTCCCGATTGGCCCTGATCGCGGCGAATGGGGCATCATCGGCGTGTCATACCCATGCGAAGGAGCGTCCATGGCCGAGCGCGAAATCATCCTGGTGCGCCACGCGCACGCCGAACCTGCGAGCGCCGCCCAGGACGACATCGCACGCGTGCTGAGCCTTCGCGGCGAAGCCGAAGCGGACGCCGCCGGCGCCTGGCTGAAGCGCCACGCGGCTGCGCCCGCGCGTGTGCTCTGCTCGCCCGCCGCACGCGCGCGCGAAACCTGCGAGCGTGTGCTCGCGGCCATCGGCTATACGGACCTGCGCAGCGAATCGCGCATCTACGAAGCGACTCCCGGCGATTTGCTGCGCGTGCTGGACGATCACGCGGATGCGAATCCGCTGATGCTGGTCGGCCACAATCCGGGGCTCGAAAATCTCGTCGCGCTCCTCACCGAGGGCGCGTCCGATTCGGGCCGCGGCATTCCTCCGGCCGGCGTGGTCTGGCTCGGCCTGCCGGTCGATGCCGCGATGGATCCCGGTACCGCCGAAGTTCACCATTTCTGGTGGCCGTGACGGCCAGGTCGCGTCGATGGCGCGGCTCGGCCTGAAACCGGTATTCCTGCTCATTGCGCTTGCATTCGTCGCGCACGTTGCACGCGCAGACGATTCGACGATGGACCACGTCGCGCTCGACAGCGAACGCTCGCACGCCGAATTCGGTGTCAAGGTGATGTGGCTTCTGACCGTGCACGGCCACTTCGGCAAAGTCAGCGGCGATGTCGACGTCGATCGTTTCCGCAATTTCGCGTCGGTCAACGCGCGCATCGACGCCAACGCGGTCGAGATGGGCACGAAGAGTTATTCCGAGTGGGTCAAGTCGGATGAATTCTTCGATGTCGCCCACTACCCGGAGATCCGCTTCGTTTCCGAATCCTTTCCATTGCAACGCCTGCGCCACGGCGGCGAGTTGAGCGGCACGTTGACGATCCGCGGCACCGATCAGCCGGCGACGTTCGATCTCGAACCCTCGGAATGCGAGCACCCGGCGTACGAGTGCCCGATCGTCGTCACGGGATCGATTCGTCGCTCCGCTTTCGGCATGCGCTCGCGGCGCGGAGCACTCAGCGACAAGGTGGATCTGCATTTCGAGGTGTTCGCCGTTCCGTCGGCGGAGCGTCTGAATCCGTGACTCGCGCAAAAGGGTCCGCGAGGCTCACGCAATGGATGCAACTCGCGCTGCCGACGCTCCTCGCGCTCCTGGTGAGCAGCTGCGGACTCGACAGGAATCTCGCCAAACAGGCAGATTCCGTCGTCATCGCCGCACGGCCGACAGCGGTTTCATGCGTGCGCGACGAGCATTGCGCGATCGATTCGCCGTACCGCGCGCTGCTCGACGAAGCGCGCTCATCGAGCACGGCCGATGCGCCCGTGCACTACGTCAACATGCTCGAAGTCGGCGAAGACGCGCTGCTCGTGCGCGTGCATCTGATCCGCGCAGCGAAGATAAGCATCGATATCCAGACCTTCATCTGGGCCGAGGACGATGCCGGCTGGCTCGTGCTCGACGAGCTCATCGCGGCGGCCAAGCGCGGCGTGCGCGTGCGCGTGATGGTCGATCAGCTTTTTTCGCTGGACGACATCGAATGGCTTTCACGCATCGCCAGCGCTCATGCGAATCTCGAATTCGAGCTCTACAACCCGACGTTCGACGAAGCGGTCACCCAGCCGGCCGAATTCGCGGCCGGCATTCTCTGCTGTTTCTCGAAATTCAACCAGCGCATGCACAATAAGCTGTTTCTCGTCGACGGCGAGATCGGCATCGCCGGCGGGCGCAACTACGAGAACCGCTACTTCGACTGGGACCAGGAATTCGACTACCGCGACCGCGACGTGCTGGTGCTCGGACCGACCGCCGGACGCGACATGCAGGCCTCTTTCGACCAATTCTGGCGCAACCGCCGCGCGGTTCCGCTGACGCGGCTCAACGATGTCAACCAGCGCATTGTCGCCGATGCCGGCAAAGCCGAACCGCTGGCACCTCCTATTGGCATCGATTGGGCGCGCATCGAATCATTGCGCTCACGCGCGGTCGATGCGGGCTACATCCGTGCGTTGTTCATCGACGATGCGCTGCGCGTCGGCCAGGTCGAATATTTTTCCGATGCCCCGGACAAACCCGACCATCCGCACGCCGCAAGCGAGCAGGCGCTCAGCGAGCACATCGCAAAGCTCCTTCGCAACGCCGAAAGCGAAGTCGTTTTCGAAACGCCCTACCTCGTTCTCAGCGACCGCGCGCGCGGCATCTTTCATGACCTCTACAAGCACAAGCCACGAGTACCGGTCATCGTTTCGACCAATTCGCTGGCCGCGACCGACGCGTTCTACGTTTATGCGCTTTCGCACAAGTACAAGCGGCGCTATCTCAAGCGCTACGGTTTCGAGATCCACGAATTCAAGCCGTTTCCCGCCGACGCGCCAACTTTCGTGCGCGACTACGAGCGACTCTCCGGCGGCGGCAACACCGGAAGCTACGAGCGCTATGGCCGAACGCCGCTCAAGCGCGGCGGCGTGCGCATCGGTATGCATGCCAAGTCTCTGGTGATCGACGGCGCCGTCAGCGTCATCGGTTCGCACAATTTCGATCCGCGCTCGGACGACTACAACACCGAATCGGGCTTCATCATCCACGATGCAACAGTCGCCGCGCGCGTGCGCGCCGCGGTGCTGCACGATGCCGAACCGCAGAACGCATGGGTCATCGCCAAACGCGAGCACTCGCGATTCGTCGAGCGCATCAACAACGCGATCGGCGATTTCTCGACCGCACTCCCGCTGTTCGATTTCTGGCCGTTCCGCTATGCCTCGAGCTTCGAGCTGAAACCGGGCTGCGCGCCTTTGCCGCCATCCGATCCGCATTTTTACGACTGCTACGAGGACGTCGGCGACTTTCCCGAGGTTGATCTGCCAATGAAGACGATCTACACGCGCATGGTGACGGCGTTCGGGGCGGGGCTGGTGGGGATTCTTTGAGAAAGAGCCGGGATTCGGGATTCGAGATTGGGGATGCCTTGTTGCCATCCCGAATCCCAAATCCCGGCTCTTCCCAACATTGACGCGCCCCGTCCCGGCTGGCAGTCTTTCCGACCGTTCTCCGCGGAGTCATGCCATGTCGCTCGCTATCACCATCGAGCTCGGCGATGCCGACCTCAAACACTTCATCGACGCCATGCAGACCGCGCAGCAGGAGGCCAAGAACCTGTCGCCGCGCGAGATCACCGACGCCGCATCCAAGCTCCTCGTCGACGGCAAGGAGAACAAGCTGCCGAGCTTCATCGCCGAGCGACTGTCCAAACTCGACAGCATGATCGCGATGGTCAACGACCAGGGTTTCGCGTTGCCCGAAGAAGACCGCCAGCGCGTGCTGGCGTGCCTCACCTACTTTGCGAATCCGACGGATCTGATCCCGGACAATGTACCCGTGCTCGGATTTCTCGACGACGCGATCATGATCGAGCTGGTCACGCGCGAGCTTCAGCACGAGGTCGAGGCGTACGACGATTTCGTCGAGTATCGCAACGATGAAGCCATGCGCCGCGGCGTTGATCCGGCATCATTGAAGACCGAACGCGTCGAGTGGGCCGAAGCACGCCGCATCGAGCTCTTGAACCGCATGAAAAACCGGCGGCTGCAGAGTTACAGCAGCTCGACCGGGTGGCGTCCGTCGCTGTTCAAGTTCGGCGGCTGACTCAACCGCGCATGTGAGTCGAAGAAGCCGCCTGCGAGGCGGCTTCTTCTTTTTTGCACATCTAAAACTTGCCAATCAAAATCCGGTGCCGCCCTGCGTCGCGTTGCTGAGTCCGCCGAGGAACGAGCTGACGAGCGTGTAGAACGCGACCACGAAGAACACGAGCACGGCGATCAGGAGGATGTTCAGCGCCCATCCGTACCACGGCATCGGCGGACGCACCGTCGGCAGCGGCTGACCCGGTTCAACGCCTCGGAATACGACCAGCGTGTTCGCCAGCATGTCGTGCAGCGCCTGCTTTTTCTCCGTCCATCCGGCGAGCATGAAACCGATCGCCAGGATGAGACCCGAAAGGAGCTTGCCGAAGAAGCGTCCCGTCGCGCGCCCGAACCCGATGCGAAGGCCGTTGCCGTCCGTGACCTTGATGCCGAGCGCGCGCTTGCCGAGTGTCGCCTGCTGCGCCGAGCTTTCCTGCAGCGCGAAATAGAGCCAGCCGACGACGAGCCCCAAAATCCCACCGACGGTCGGCGCCGCCATCATGCCGGCGGCACCCTGCCCTGCAGCCAGCGCGAAGCCGGCGACGAGGCCAACCAGGTAGGACGCAACGAAGGTGATGAAGTAGTCGATCGTGTACGCCGCGCAGCGACGCCAGAAACCAGCATGAATGGCCGCTCCCGCAGGCAGTGCGCCGATCGCGGCGACTTCGCCCACCGCCCCGACCGCAGCAAGATTGTGGCCATGGTCCGCCGCCATCGTCGGCGCGTACCCGGCAGTCCGGCCCGTCGCCGTTGCGATATCGGGCTCCTCTGCAACGTCTTCCGCCGCCATTGATGGCCCCGCAGGCGAGAGCTCACGGAACGGACGCCAGGCATTCGATCCGACCTCAGCGATCATCAGCCGATCGGGCCAAAGCCCGTGTTCGACGCGTTCCTCGACGAACACGCGCGGCACCGGTCCGCGCGGCGTCCCATCGAGCAGGACGAACAACGCAGGCCGCCCGTCCGGCGCACAGATATCGGCTTCGGCACCCACCGAGGCCGCACCGGCCTGCAACGTCTGCAGTTTGCCGAGCTCCTCGCTTTCCTTGATCGTGAGCGGCGCGCGCACCAGCACCTGATCGGTGAGTTTTGCCGGCTCCATGCGGAAATAGGCGGCCAGCGCCGGCCATACCGCATCCGACGCATAGCCCGGCAGCGTCGAGCCGGTCAGAACGAGTGCGTACTTGGTTTCCATCGATACTCCCCTGTCTCCGGATCTCCGGAGGCGCATTTAAGGGCCCTAGCGTACGGGGAATTGCGGCGCAGGCAAGCGATCGCGGGAATCGGCGGGCGATTCTTGCTGAATTTGTCCCGGCGACGAGCTTGCCTCTACTTGCGACAGGACTCCGGCAGGAGTTCTCGCGCGAGGGTGGCTGTGTAAGTCCAATCGAGGGCGCCTTGCGGGTCGGGCCGCGCTTTCATTTCGATGCGCTGGCCGCGCAATGAAGAACCCTCTCGATACGAATCGGCGAGCGTCACGATAACGACGCAGTCGGGCGCGATCGCGACGCTCTGGACATGGCGCAAGCTGCCGCTCGCCGAATCATCGTGTGCAGTCGCATTACTTAGCGATGCGCGGAACCACGTGACAATTGGATGACTCGATCCGTGCCTACGGCCGCTCGAGAATCGCGACGACACCCATGCCGCCCGCCGTGCAGATCGAGATCAAGCCGCGCCCGCTGCCCTTTTCCTCGAGCAGCTTGCCGAGCGTCGCGACGAGGCGCGCGCCGGTTGCCGCGAACGGGTGGCCCGCCGCAAGACTCGAACCGTTGACGTTGATCTTGGCGGGGTCGATCGAGCCGAGCGGTTTGTCGCGCCCGAGGCGGTTCTTGCAATAGTCCGCCGACTCCCACGCGCGCAGCGTGCACAGCACCTGCGCCGCAAAGGCTTCGTGGATTTCGTAGAAATCGAAATCCTGCAGCGTGAGGCCGGCTTCGTCGAGCATGCGAGGAATCGCGATGGTCGGCGCCATCAGGAGACCTTCGCCGTGCGTGAAATCGACCGCGGCAACGCGCGAGTGCGTGAGATACGCCTGGATCGGCAATCCGCGTTCGGTGGCCCACGATTCGCTCGCGAGCAGCACCGCCGCTGCGCCGTCCGAAAGTGGACTCGAGTTGCCCGCGGTCAGCGTGCCATGGCCGGAAGTCCTGTCGAAGGCGAGCTTGAGCGAGGCGAGCTTTTCGAGCGTCGTATCCGCACGCAGGATGTTGTCCTTGTCGACGCCGCGGAACGGCACGACAAGCTGATCGAAAAAACCGCGCGAATACGCAGCGGCAAGTTTCTGATGGCTGGCGAGCGCCAACTGATCCTGATCTTCGCGCGAAATGTTCCATTCGCGCGCCATCAGCTCGCAATGCTCGCCCATCGACTTGCCCGTACGCGGCTCGGCGACGCCGGGGAACGAGGGCTTGAGGTCCTTGAACGAAAATCCCTTGACGGCGGTTTCGAGCTTGGCGAGCGGTTCCTTCGCACGATTCACTGCAAGTACGCGCTGCTGCAATGCGCGCGAATAGACGATCGGCACGTCGCTGGTCGTGTCCGATCCGCCAGCGATGCCGGCTTCGATCTGGCCCATCGCGATCTTGTTGCCGACATCGATCGTGTTGTCGAGCGAGCTTCCGCACGCGCGCACGGTCGTTATGCCGGGTGTCGTCGGCGCGAGTCCGGACGAAAGCGTTGCCTCGCGCGCAAGATTCCAGTCGAAAACGTGCTTGATCACCGCACCCATCGCGACTTCGCCGAGCTCAACCCCATGCAAGCCGAAGCGTTCGACCAGCGATCCGAGCACTTTGACCGACATGCCGAAATTGCCGATGTCGGCGTATGCGGTGTTGTTGCGGCAGAACGGAATGCGGACGCCGCCGATGATGCCGACTCGTCTTGTCGTGGTCACGATGGGCCTTTAGCAGATGCCTTGCGTGTGCGCGATCCATGGCGCACGCGTCTGGGCACTATTGTAGGGCTTCGAGACGCTCGCGGCTGCAGAAAGATGTCGCGTTTTCACGATCGCGCCGCCGCCGTTCACGCCACGTTCGCAGATATCGCGTGGCTCAGCGCGCGATGTCGGGCGGCGGTCCCCAGTGCGCCTGGTTATGGCGCCACAGATCGAGATACCACGTGCGGAACATCGCGATTTCCTCGCCTCGCGAATCGTCGCCGAGCCCTTCGAGCAGCGTCGACGGCGGCGCGCCGGCATGCGCGACCGCGATCATGCGATCGAAGAGTTCCGTCCACAGCGGCGTATAGGCGATGCGCGCCGCGCGACTCTCGAGACTCGCACGCAGTGTTGCCGCATCCGCGCCAGCGCCAGGCTTCAGCGCGACCGCCTGCACCCACGGAGAATCGCCCATGATCAGCAAGGGCTCGAACCCCGCATGCACGAGAAACGTGCGTACTTCCTCCGGCGTCGAGAACTGATTGCGTGCAACGTCCTTGCGCTGGGCCGGGTCCGCGTGGCGATGTTGTTCGACCTCGAGCATGAAACGCCGCCAGCCGACTTTGCTTGCGAGATTCCAGGTATCGAAATACAGCAAGCCGCCAGGTTTCAAAACGCGCGCGAGCTCTTCCAGGTAAAGGAAGAAGTCTTCCTTGTCCATGTGGATGAACACGGCGACGCTGTAGGCCTTGTCGAAAGTCGCGTCGGCAAGACCATCCAGCCGGCTCCGCTTCAGTTCGGTGAATCCGACATTGCTCTGCGCGGCCAGGCGCGTGCGCGCGACTTCGATCATGTTTGCGGAAATGTCCGCGCCTTCCCAGCGCCCGACCTTCGGCGCGAGCTGCAAACCGATGCGGCCGACGCCACAACCAAGTTCGAGCACGCGATCGGTCGGCGCGAAATCGAGCGCACTTGCAACCTGGCGCGCGGTGTACGCGCCGGTCAGCCGCGCGACGTCTTCGCTCGCGCTGCCATCGACGGCGAGCAGCGCGCCGATCGTCGTCGACGCCTTGTCGTCCCAGAATGCCTTGTAGTTCGTGACCTGCATGAGTTCGCGCTTGGACCCGGTCCGTGATTCGGGTTGCGATGTTACCGCGTCGGCGCGCCAGCACGCGCCCAACCCCCTCTCCCGCAAGCGGGAGAGGGCTGGGGTGAGGGAAGGCTTTGCACACGATCTCAAGCTTCCCTCATCCGCCCTCTGGCACCTTCTCCCGCAAGCGGGAGAACGGACTCAGCGCGTACGATCGAACTCCACAAAGCTCGTCTGATAGAGGCTGTAATACGCCGGTTCCATGCCGAGCGCGGAATACGTCGCCTGCGCTCTCGCGTTTTCCTTCTCGACGTAGAGCCGCAGCCCGATGACGCCCGTACTCGCCTTCGCGCGCGTCTCGATTTCGCGATACATCGCGCTGAAGACGCCGCCGCGTCGCGCATCCGGCATCACGTAGACGCTCTGGATCCACCACCAGCCGCCGTTGCGCCAATCGCTCCATTCGTGCGTGATCAGGAGGGTGCCCGCGGCTTTTCCGTCGCTCTCGGCGACGACGTAGAAACCCCGCTCCGGATGATCGAACACCGCAACGATCCCGCGCGTCAGCACTTCGCGGTCGAGATGCTTTTTCTCGCTCTCGTAAGCCATCGCGATGTTGCAGTCGGCGAGGAATGACACGTCGTCCCGCGTCGCGTTGCGTATGTCGATCTTCGTGTTCATCTGTTATCGCTTCGTGCGCGAGCTGCCGAGCTTGCGCGTGATCGTGTTGCGGCCGAGGCCAAGCGCCTTTGCCGCGTTTTGGCGATGACCGTGTTGTGCGTCGATCGCGGTTTCGAGCAGAACCCGCTCGAATGCCGCAAGCGCGGTCGCATGGATGCCGGTCTCGCCTTGCGCGAGCGCATGCTCGGCCCAGGCGCGAAGTCCGAGCGTCCAGTCGACGGCAGGCGTGTCCACTGCGTCGTCGACGATGGCCGGCGGCAGATCACCGACGCCGATCTCGCGGCCCGGCGCCAGCACGGCGAGACGTTGGCACAGATTTTCCAGCTGACGCACGTTGCCGGGCCAGCCGTAGTCGCGCAGTGCGCCGAGTGCGGCCGGAGAAAAACGTTTCGCGGACGCGCCCGATGCTGCGGCCGCGCGCGCGAGAAATTGTTCGGCCATCACTGGAATATCCTCGCGCCGCTCGCGCAGCGGCGGCAGATGCAGACGGACGACGTCGAGCCGATGCAACAGATCCGCGCGGAATTCGCCGCGCGCGACTTTCGCATCGAGATCCTGATGCGTCGCCGCGATGACTCGCGCGTCGGCGCGAATCAGCTCGCGCCCACCAACGCGATAAAACTCGCCGGCCGCGAGCACGCGCAGCAATCGCGTCTGCAACGGCAACGGCATGTCGCCGATCTCGTCGAGAAACAATGTGCCGCCCGCTGCCTGCTCGAATCGTCCCGCATGACGGCGCGCCGCGCCGGTGAACGCGCCGACTTCGTGGCCGAACAATTCGGACTCGAGCAATTCCGCGGGAATTGCCGCCGTGTTGAGCGCGACGAACGGACGCGCCGCGCGCGCGCTCTCGCGATGCAGCGCCCGCGCGACGAGCTCCTTGCCGGTGCCGGTCTCGCCAGTGATCAGCACGCTGAGACCGCTCGCGGCGACGCGGCCGATCGCGCGGAACAGCTCGCGCATCGCAGGACTGCGCCCGATCAGCTCGGCCTCGCTGACCGCTCCTTCGGTCGCTGGCACCGACGACGGTCGCGCGTGTGCGAGCGCGCGTTCCGCGGCCGCGACCGCCTGATCCAGATCGAAAGGTTTGGGCAGAAAATCGAAGGCGCCGTGACGATACGCCGCCGCAGTGGACGCGATATCGGTGAATGCGCTCATCACGATCACCGGAAAGCGCGGTTCGCTGAGCGCGACGCGTTCGAGCAATTTGAGTCCACTGATGCCGGGCATGCGCACGTCGGTGTAGAGCACGGCGGGCGTTTCCTCGGCGAGCGCAGCGAGTGCCGCTTCCGCGTCGCCGAATTCCCGCGGCGTGAAGCCCGCTTCGCGCAGTGCCGCACCGAGGACCAGACGAACGCTGCGGTCGTCGTCGACGATCCAGACATTCGGACGGGAGTCGGCGCCGATCACGCAGTCACCGGCCGACGGTAGCGACGTGGTTTCATTGGTGGCCTGCGTCTTCGGCAACCGGCAGCAGCAAGCTGAATACGCTCGCTCCGGGCCGGCTTGCGTAAATCAGATCGCCGCCGTGCTCGCGCGCGATTTCGCGCGCGATCGCAAGGCCAAGGCCGGTGCCGTCCGGACGGCCCGACACGAGCGGTTCGAACAAAGTCTCGGCGAGATCGGCCGGCACGCCGCGGCCGTCGTCGACGACATCGACGCGCAGCACGAGCCGCAACGTGCGCTCTCCGATCCGGGCAGAGTGCTCGGCGCGCGTGCGCAACGCCACATTCTTCGCACCCGCCTCAACGGCGTTGTGCGCGAGATTGAGCAGCAACTGCTGCAGCCGGTCCGTATCGGCATTGATCACCGGCAGGCTCGGATCGTAGTCGCGCCGGATGTTCGGAGCGGTCGTGCCGGCTGCGAGGAGTGCCGCGACACGCTCGACGGCCTCGTGAATATTCGTGCGCGCGAGTCGCGGCTTGGCGCCGGCGCGAAGCAGGCGATCGGACAGCGTCGCAACACGATCGACCTCGGTCATGATGAGTTCGGCGAGCTCGATCAGATCCGGCGCTTCGACACGACGCCGCAACAACTGCGCCGCGCCGCGCACACCGGCGAGCGGGCCTTTTACTTCATGCGCGAAACCGCGCAGCGATTCGGAAAGGCGCGGACCGGCAGCGTCGGCAGCGGGCGCCTGCACTTCGACCAGCAGCATGTCCTCTTCCACCGGAGTGAACGCAAGATCGGCTACGCGATCGCCGATCGCTGTTCGCAGTCGCGCATCGCGAAGCCAGACGCGCCGTTGCTCCTTCACCGCGCGCATCGCAGCGTCCGCGAGTTGTGGCGGTCTTGCATCCAGCATTGCGAGCGAGTCGCCGCGCCAGCTCCGCGCCCCCGAACCGAGCCATTCGCACAGCGCTGGATTGGCGATGCGGATGACGAGATCGCGATCGATCATCGCCATCGCCGTGGCGCAGGCAACCAGAAACGACCCGCTTGGCCGGACATCGGGGGCTGAAGCGAGATCCGCGCGTGGCTCCATTGCACCATTCTAGTGCAGCGACGGGCTTTTCGACTGGACTCCGTGCGCGATCAGAGCGCGGGCAGCGCCTTGGCTCTCTGTCTTGGGAGAGGTTGGGTGAGGGCGTCCGAACAGCACCCGCCACGCGATGTTTGTATGGCACTTTCTGTCCGTTTCAGGTCACGAGGCGACCTGTCCCGAGCGCATCCGCGAGACTATGATGACGGGCATCAACAAACCGAGACCGAGCCATGAACGCCAAAGACACCGCCCTCCTCGTCATCGACGCCCAGGAATCGTTCCGGCAACGGCCCTATTGGAGCGATGCCGATGCACCGGCGTTTTTTGACCGGATCCAGACGCTGATCGACGGGGCGAAAGCACGCCGGATTCCGATCGTGCAGATTTTCCATGTCGAAGACGAGGGCGCGTTCGCGCTCGCCGGCGGCTTCGTCCGCACGATGGCGCCGCTGACGCTCGAACCCGACGTCGTGTTCCACAAACATCGGCACAGCGCGCTGATCGGCAGCGGCCTCGCGGTATGGCTGACCGAGTGCGGCATCCGCAGGCTGATCGTCTCGGGCATCCGCACTGAGCAGTGCTGCGAAACGACCACGCGACACGCCTCCGACAGCGGCTTCCTGGTCGATTTCGTCAGCGAAGCGACGCTCACCTTCGCGATGACCGCGCGCGACGGCCGCGTCTGGAGCGCAGAGGAAATCAAGGCGCGCACCGAGCTCGTGCTCGCCGATCGATTCGCGCGGATCGCGACGGTCGAGCAAGCGCTCGACGGCGCGACCGAGAGGCTCGCCGCGTGACAAACGGCCACGCGCCGGCTCAAATTCCGGTCTGGGTCATCGTGCCGCCGCGTGCGCTGCTGCTCGACATCGCCGGGCCGATCGAAGTCCTGCGCCGTGCCGGAATCGAGCAACACGGCGTGCGATTCGTCGTGCGCTATGCGAGCCCGGCGCGCGTCGTGACAAGCTCGATCGGGATCACAATGTCGGGCATCGAGCCGCTTCCGGACGCGATCGCCGACGACGCGCTGATCGTCGTTCCCGGCAGCACGGACAATGTTGCGTTCGCCGAGGAAACTTCGGACGAAGACGTGAGTCGCGACGAAGCCGCGATCGTTTCGTGGCTGCGCGCAATGGTGCGAACTTCGCATACGCTCGTATCGATTTGCTCCGGCGCGCTGCTGGCTGCACGCGCAGGTTTGCTCGATGATCATGAATGCACGACGCATTTCACCTGTTGCGCGGATCTCGCGCGGCTCGCGGCGCGTGCTCGCGTACTCGAAAACCGTCTCTACGTCATCGACGGCCGACGCTGCAGCAGCGCGGGCGTCACCGCCGGTACGGATCTGATGCTGCAACTCGTCAGCAGCATTCTGAGTCCGGCCATTGCGCTTGCGGTGGCGCGTCATCTGGTCATCTATCTGAGGCGGAGCGGCGCCGATCCGCAGCTTTCGCCGTGGCTCGAAGGTCGCAACCACATCCATCCGGCCGTGCATCGCGCGCAGGATGCGATTGCGGAAGATCCCTCGCAGGCGTGGTCGCTCACGGCGCTGGCACGGATCGCCAACACGAGCCCGCGGCATCTTTCGCGCTTGTTCAACGAGCACGCGGGTATGGGCGTTCCCGATTACATCAACCGCTTGCGGGTGTCGCTCGCCCGCGACTTGCTGGGTCAAACGCGGCTCGACATGGAGCGCGTGGCCGAACAGAGCGGCTTCGCATCGGCGCGACAATTGCGGCGCGCCTGGCGTCGCTCATATGCGACGCCACCGCATGAGGCGCGCGCGACCGCGCGTTGATCGCACAGAAAAACGGGGAAGACAATGAGCCGGATGAGCAGCGAGAAACGCGTCCAATTCGATTTCGAAATCGATTTTTCGAACGGCGGCGGCCTCAGCGGCCACGCGTTTCGACTCGACATCGGCAGCGACGATATCGCCGACTCCGCGTTGGCCGACGCCGTCGTGCGCGACCTTCGCCTGCTGATGGTGGGCGCGGTTCGCATCCGCAACAAGACAATCATTGCCGAGCCGCACAAGCGCAGCGCATCGGATACGGCGCGGTTCACGGCGCGGCGGCTCGTCGATCTCAGCCACACGATCGAAGACGGCATGATCACGTACAAGGGATTGCCCGCACCGCTGATCTGCAATCACATGAGTCGCGAGCAATCGCGCGCCCACTACGCGCCTGGCACCGAATTCCAGATCGGTCGCATCACGATGGTCGCCAATACGGGTACGTACATCGACAGCCCGTTCCACCGTTTTGCCGATGGTGCGGACGTCGCGGATTTCGAGCTTGCACGAATCGCGATGCTGGACGCGATCGTCGTGCGCGCCACCGGCCTTTCCGCGCGCGCGCTGTCGCGCAACGTCTTTTCCGCGTTCGACGTGCGCGGCAAAGCCGTGCTCGTGCACACCGGTTGGGATGCGAACTGGCGCACCGACCGCTATTTCGAAGGACATCCGTTCTTGAGCGCCGACGCTGCGATGTTCCTGCGCGACGCAGGCGCGCGTCTGGTCGGCATCGACTCTCTTAACATCGACGACATCGCCGACACGACACGCCCCGTACACACGACGCTGCTTGGCGCGGGCATTCCGATCGTCGAGCATCTGTGCAACCTCGGCGAGCTGCCGTCTTCGTTTCTGTTCTCGGCGGTTCCGCCGAAAGTGCGCGGGATGGGCACTTTTCCGGTACGCGCGTTCGCACTTTGCGAATGATCTAGCGCTGCGCGGCCCCGAGATTTCACGAGCAGCGCTTCGCGTACGCGTGGCGTGCGTCTTCGCGGCTGCCGTCAACGCGCCGCCGCCATCACGGCTGCGCGACCCCGCGCGAGAACGCTCCCGGCGCATTCGATGCGGAATGCGTATTGCCAGCCGTTGTCGTCTCCGATGAGTTTTTCTGCATGCACGTCGAGCGCGCCGGCGAGATCGTCGATGCGCGCGACAGCGAGTTGCACCGCGCGCAGCGAGACGAGAAAACCGGGCGATGCCGAGCCGCCAGCGGCACGGGCGCAGAGTCCGCCGTGTACCGCCATCGCCTGCGCGCCGTATTCGCACAGGTGAATCGCGCGAAGACGTCCGTCGCTGCGCAGCGGATTGTCTTCGCGGGTGTGCGAGCGTGAGCGCGCGTGAATCGCGCCGTCGTCCCACGCGACGACCTCATCGAGCAAGCACATCGAACCGCGATGCGGAATCAGCGCTTGCCAGCCCATCGCGGACTCCGTGGTCATTGGCTAGACCGATGGGCGCTTCGAGCGCGCCATCAGGATCGAAAGACAGAAATGAAACCCGACGCCGAGCGCAACCGTGAGCCCGATCGCGCGCAGCACCGGCAGCGACGACCACGCCTGCATGCCGAAAACGAGCAGCGCCGACGCGACGCAAACGAGTGTCGCATGCAACGTGCGACGTGCTTCCGCAGCGTCGGCGACCGGGCGCTCGAAAAACAACGCGTAGTGCAGGCCGAGTCCGGCCGCGAGCGTCAGCGCGACGAGATGGAACAGCGACAGCGAAATTCCCGCGGCGCGTTCGACGACGAGAACGAGCAGCGTCGCGAGCGTCATTGGCGCGAGCACGTGCCAAGCGCGACGCGGACTGCGCAGCGCGACGATCACGGTGAGCGCTAGCAGCACGAGCGCAATGCCGAGTGCGCGCAGGATGCGTTCGCGATAGGCGACGACGAGCGATTCGGCGGCGCCTTTGAGATCGAGCAGACGCACGCTCGGTGAGCCCGAGCCGGTGGATGCGGCGAACGCTTCGATCGCGCCGGGATCGTGGACTCCCGATAGCGTCGCCAATGCGAGCCAGTCTTGCGATACCGGTGACGCGGCGGAAATGGCGCCTTTGTCGAACCGGACCAGCATCGAGGCGAGCCGCGCACCGAACGGCGCGCGCTCGAATTCGTCGACATCGAGGGGTGGCAGCGTGCGCGCGGTCTCGATGTCGTCAAGGAATGGCGCGAACAGATCGGCGCGGAAAGGCAGATCGCGGCTCGCTTCGCCGAGCGCGGTGGCGAGCGCAGCGCGGTCCGGCAGTTTGGTTTGGCGCGCACGTTGCGTCGCAAGACTCGGCAGATAGCGACTCGGAAGCTCGGCGGCGTCCAGCGCACCTTGCTTGACCAGCGCGTCGAGGCGAGGCTCGAGGCTTTCCGATAGTTCAAGCAGGTGCTGCGGATCCGACGCGCGCAGCACGAGCAGATAACGAACGTCCGGCGCACCGAGCTCTCCGCGCAATTTAGCGTCGCGCAGCAAAAGATCCTCGGGCACCGGAGTCAAGGCGGCAAGATCGTTCTCCCACATCGGACCCGGCGCGCGCCAGAGCACGACGAGCGCACCCGCGGCGAGCAGCCATGGCAGCCAGGCCGGACGCGGCACGCGATCGATGATCGCAAGCGCGGTGCGGATGGTCGTGATGTCCGCTGCGTCGCGAAACCGCGACGGGAGCACGTACGGCAGAAGGTAGCGAGTCGAGAAACCGGCGACGAGAAGTCCGGTGATGGTGAACACCGCCAACTGCCGGAGTCCGCTCACGCCCGAAGCAAAGAAAGCGAGGTAGGCGATCGACGCGGAGACAATCGCGGTCGCAAGAAGCGGCCACAACGCGCGCACGCTGGTCAACGCGTCTTCGCCCGCGCGCCGATGACTCAACAGGCGAATCGGGTATTCCTGCGCAACGCCGAGCAGCGTGAAACCAAACGCGAGCGTGATCCCGTGCGCCGATCCGAACAGAAACGCGAGCGCCGCAACGCCGGCCAACCCGCCGCTCGCGATTGGAAGCGCAGCCAGCAGCAACAACGCTGGACTGCGATATGCGAGCAAGAGCAAAAGGATGAATCCGATGGTACTCACCGCACCGATGCGATCGGCTTCGCCGCGGGTCTTCGCGTTGATCAGCACGCTGAAATAACCCGGCCCGCTGATCACGAGGTGCGCACCGTCCGCGCCAGGCATGCGATGGAATTCGGCTTCGAGTGCGTCGATCGCTGCGCCTTGTTCAGTCGGATCGAAACCCGCGCCTCGCGTCTCTGCAAGCAACAGCGCGGCTCCGTCGGCGGAGAACCACACGCCATCGCGCATCGCGGGCGGTTTTGGCGGCGACCAGCGTTCGGCGAGCGCGAGTGTTTCGAGCGTCGGATCGCGCGCAAGCAGAGGCTTCAGCAACGTCGCGGCGGGCGACGAAAGATCTTCGACGCGCTGCTGAAGCTGATCGGCGAGAAACGCGGCATCGAACGCGTGATGATCCAGCGTTGGCGACAAGAGATAGCGGTACGGCAGCCACTTCGGATCGAGCGCGGCGGGATCGAACGCGCCATTGACGACTTCGGCGAAGTGAATGTCTTTGCGCAGCGCGTCGGCAAGTCCGTGGCTCAGCGCGGCGAGATTTTCCGGAGCTGCGCCTTCGATCGAAAGCAGCAGCAGCCGAGTGCCCGGTCCTTCGCCGATCTGATCCATCAGAAGTTTCTGGTCCGGCGTCTCGGGCGGTGGCATGAAACTTCGGAGATCGGTGCCGATGCGCAGCGAATGCACGGCAAAAAATCCGAGCACCACCAGCGCGATCAGCCAGACGATAACCAGGAGCCAGCGGCGGACATCGGCGCGATCGGCGCGCATCGGCGATCAGCGCGCCGGCACGCCGCGGCACAACGCATCGATCATCGGCGGCGTCGGGCGTGTCGGCAGCTTCGTATCGGCAAGCGTTTCGACGAGCATCATGTTGACGTCGCCATCGGCCTCGATCGTGTGGAAACAACGCGCCGACGTTCCGGCGCCGTCGACCTCGAGCGCGGCAATGCGTTTCGCGAGGCGTTCGTCGCGGGGCGTGAGCTTGAGATGCCACGCGCCTTGAGTTCCGCTTGCCAAGAGCACGAAATCGCGCTGCAGCAACTCGGCGTCGCCACCGAGCAAAGCTGCGAATCCACGCAGAAAACCTTCGAGCTCGGGCGCCTGGCTCAACGGAAACTTGCGCACCGGACGATCGCCGCGCTGCACCGACGCCTGGTCGTTCTCGATGGTCATGTGCTCGACGTACGGCGCATCGACGGTCCGGGAAAGTTTTCCGGGCCCGTCGTATTCGAGCTCTCCGTGCACGACGAGCGGCCGCTCGAGCAGACCCGAGAAGCGGACCTCGCTGAATCGCGTGCGCGCAGGCGCGGCGCGTTTCAAACCTGCGACGAGCGCTTGCGCGTTCGTCGCGGTTGCGGGCGCCGTCTCAGGCGCCGCGCGAGACGGGTTCGGCCAGATCGCGCTCGCCAGCGTCAGGCCGAGCGTGATCGAGACCTTCGAGATTCCAGAAGTCATGCCAGTTGAACCAGTTGTAGGGATCCTGCCGCACATGGTGTTCGAGCCTTGCAGCGTAACGCTGCGCAACGGCGCGCAGCTCGGTCTTGCGGGCATGGCGCGGCAGCACCAGCTCGTCGGCGAACGGTTCGAAGTAGAGATCGTAGCGGTTGCCGCCACGATACATGCCGATGCAGATCACCATCGGTACCTTGAGCAGCGCGCCGATCAGAAACGGCGCGGCCGGAAACGGAGCTGGCGCGCCCATGAAATCGACAATGACGGTCGATTCGTGCTCGCGCGCGCGATCGGCGAGCAGCGTAACCAGCGCGCCTTCGCGCACGGCCTCACCGAGCGCGAGCACGATCTCGGTGCCGGGACGCGACGCGTCGATCACATTGCGCGCGACGCCCGGGTTGAGCTGATGCAGGAGCTCGGTCAGTGCCGGCGTCTTTTGCGTGTCGAGCACGACGCAGACTTTCACATCGGGGCGTTCCATGGCGAGCACGCGCAGCACTTCAAAGCTGCCAACGTGTGCACCGAGCAGCAAAACGCCGCGCTGCGGCTGCATGCGGGATGTCAGTTCCTCGAGCCCGTGCACGCGTACATCGAAGCGCGCATAGCGATCGCTGAGCAGAAAAACACGATCCAGCATCGTCGACGCGAAACAATGCATATGGCGCATCACTTCCCGTGCCGTCGCCTTGCGTCCCAGTGCACGCTCGAGAAACGCGTAGGAAACGAGACGCTCGTAGCGGCGACGGAGGAAGAAATACAAAATGGCCGGATACAAAAATGCGCGAGCGCACGACCGGCCGCAGCGAAGCGCGATCGCGCGGATCAGCCAGATCGCGAAACGGCCGCCGCCCTCGGGACGCGCGCTCCAGTGTTCGGTCATTCGATCTCGCCTTCGCCGCGGAGGATCACCGATTCCGCGCGGTCGATGCGAAACGAGACGCGCGTGCCGTCGCGAACGATGCGCAGCTCGGCGTCCTCTTCGGGCCTGAGCGGTAGCATGAATTTCACCACGCCGATGTTCGCCAGATGTTCGCCATCAGCACGCTCGAGCGCTGCCGAAATGCGATCGAGAAGAACCACGCCGGGTACGATCGGATTGCCGGGAAAATGTCCGGCCAGCGCCGGATGCGACGCTGGAATGCGCAACGCTTCAACGATCTCGCGAGCGTTCGTCATGAGAGGTCGCTCACAACGCTCTGCGCAAGCGCGGGCCAACGCCGCACCAGGCGCGTAACGAAGGTCGGCAACGAGACGTGCGGAATGTGGCGCAGGTGCCAGCGCCGGTACGCATATTCGATAACGAGAAACGCCAGCACGGTCGCGTAACTTCCGAGATGCAAATACCAGCGCCAGAGCGATCCGCTGATTTCGATCGGAGGTTTGATTCCGAAAGCCGTCAGCAGGCCGTCAGGGACCGCACAGAGAATGAGGATCGTCAGCACCGCCGCCTGCGCGCCCAATAGCAGCGCCCACGCGAGAGTGAGCTTGCGCGCGTAATCGGCGACGCACGGAAGTGCAAGCCTCGCCGGGCTCTCGAGCACCGCGATCACGCGCGCGATCAATGGCTCGTGGCCATGCGCGAGCGTACGAGCGAACAGGTTGCACAGCGCCGCATTGACCATCACCGGCATGAAGTCGAGAGCGATTCTGCCGTGCCCGGTCACGGACAACGCGGCGATGGCGAACGCAATCGCGAGCCAGAGCGCGCCGGCGAGGATGCTGCGTCTGCGCAAAGCCGGCCACAGCAGCAGAGTTGCCAGAAGGAACGCGGCCACGTCCTCGAGCCAGACGCGTCCGCTCAGCAGCGCGAGTGCGAGCACGAGGAGATAAGCGACCAGAACGATCGCAGCGGCGCGCGGTCGGCGATCTGGATTTGAAAGCGGGGGTGGAATAGGCAAGGTGGCGGACACTGGAGGCACGCGCGGGCAGTTTCGGCGGCGTAGAACGCGCCGCGACTGTAACATAGCGTTCGCTTGCCGACGTTGCAGAGAGGACAGCATGAGCGAAGCAACAAACGCCTTCGATTGCGACGTGCTCGTCGTCGGAGGCGGGCCATCGGGGTCGACTGCGGCAACCTTGCTGCACCGCCGCGGGTATCGCGTGATCCAGCTCGAGAAGGATCGCCACCCACGCTTCCACATCGGCGAATCGCTGCTGCCCTGCAATCTTCCGATCATGGAGGAGCTCGGCGTGCTCGAAAAAGTGCGCGCACTCGGCGTGCTCAAGCTCGGCGCGGACTTTCCTTCCGGCGAAGGCAACTATCAGACGTTTCATTTCCGCCGCGCGCTCGGCCATTCGCCGCCGCATGCGTTTCAGGTCAAGCGCGAGGAATTCGATCAGATGCTTTTCGAGCACGCGCGCGAGAGCGGCGTCGATGCGCGCGAGGGCGTGAAAGTCGGCAAAGTCGACGTCCAAGGCGTCGACAAGGTCATCGCCGAGGCGCACGACGCTGACGGCAACGCGCTGACGATCCGCGCGCGCTATTTCGTGGACGCCAGCGGACGCGACACGCTGCTCGGCAACACGCTCAAGCTCAAGCGCAAGAACGACAAGCACCAGAGCGCTGCGATCTTCGCGCACTTCCGCGGCGTCCTACACCGGCCCGGCGAGGATGCGGGCAACATCAGCATCTACAATTTTCCGCACGGCTGGTGCTGGTTCATTCCGCTGCGCGATGGCGTGATGAGCGTCGGCTGCGTGTGCTGGCCCGAGTATCTCAAGCAACGGCGTGGGCGCAACGAAGCGTTTCTGCTCGAAGCTCTGCAGACGATGCCGGACGCATGGGCGCGGATGACCGCTGCGGAAATGATTTCCGAAGTGCGCGTGACCGGCAACTATTCGTACACCTGTTCTCGCATGGCCGGCCCGGGCTGGGTGATGGTCGGCGATGCGTATGCGTTCGTGGATCCGGTGTTCTCGTCCGGTGTGTACCTTGCGATGCACAGCGGCAAGCAGGCGGCGGCGCTCGTCGATTCGATCCTCCACGAGCCTGCGAGGGAAGCGGCGCTGCAGGCCGCGTTCACGCGGCGCATCCGGCGCGGCATCCGCGTGTTCTCGTGGTTCATCTACCGATTCAATTCGCCGGTGATGCGCGGCCTGTTCGCGAGTCCGCGCAATGTCTGGCGTGTCGAGGATGGCGTGATCTCGATGCTGGCCGGCGATGTGTTCGACAGCGCGGCGGTGATGCGCCGGCTGCATTTCTTCAAGGTGATCTATGCGATCGGCGGCGTCTTGAACCTGCGTCGATTCATCGGCGATCTCATCAATCGCAAGAAGCAGGCGCGCTACGCATTCAGCGGAGGCAACACGCCGGTTGATCCGGCTTGAGTCGTTCAGCCGACGCGGTGCTGCTGAACGTGATCGGCGAGCGCACGCAGGCTGCCGAAGATGCGCTTGTTGTCGGGATTGTCCGAGCGCAGCTGGAACCCGTAGCGCTTGGATATCGCGAGCGCGAGCTCCAGCGCATCGATCGAATCGAGCCCGAGGTCGCCGCCGAACAGCGCCGCATCGGGGCCGATCGCTTCGGGCTTCACCCAATCGATGTTCAGGCTTTGCACGATGAGCTCGGCGAGCTCGTGCTCGGCGGGAGTTTGCGCGGCGGTTGGCGTATCCATCGGCGGGAGACCTGTGCTCCCCTTTGGGGCGGAAAAAAGGCCGCGCAGTGTATCATCCGCGCGGCCGCGCATCCCGCGCGCAGCGTCGCGTGAGTCCGTGTCCCAGGTTTTCGCCCCCAGCGCAGTGCCCGAACTTCCAACGACTTTGCCGCCGTTGCGCATCGAGTATTCGAGCGATGCCCCGACTGCTTTGCTAAAACGGGCCGATGTGCTCGCCGTGATCGCGTTCGAAGGCACGGCTACCGCCGATGCCGATCCGCGCTTCGTGCGCATCGGACTCGAGATCATCGGCGATCCCGTCGTCGAGGTGTGGCGCGCGAAGGGTCCGGTCAACATGGGCCGCGAAGGCCGCGTCTGTTGGAGCAGCGACGGCGATTACGGGTTCTTCGCGATCGAGATCGAAGAGAACACCGAAGACGGCATCGCGGCCGCTGCCGAACATGCGTATCGCGACCTCGTCTCGGTCATTCAAGCGAGCGCGACTCCGAACGTGTTGCGCATCTGGAACTATTTCGACGCGATCAATCTCGGCGAAGGCGACAACGAACGCTACCGCCGCTTCTGCGTTGGCCGCGCGTCGGGCATGTCCGATTCCCGACAGGATCGTTATCCCGCAGCGACGGCCATCGGACGCCGCGACGGCGTGCGCGTCATACAGATCTATGCGCTGACCGCACGATGCGCCGGCGTTCCCGTCGAGAACCCGCGGCAAGTCAATGCATGGCTTTATCCGCGACAATACGGACCAATCGCACCGACGTTCGCGCGCGGCATGATCACCGCGGCCGGGCAACTATTGATTTCGGGAACCGCGGCCGTGGTCGGATCCGCATCGCGGCACGAGGACGACGTTGCTGCGCAACTCGACGAAACCATTACCAATATCGCGAGCCTGATTCGAACCGCCGTGGCGGACACATCCGCCGTGCCGGGCACCGGCAGCGTTCTCAAGATTTATGTGCGCCGGCGCGCGGACGCGGCGCGAGTGGTGACGAGGCTCCGCGAAATCATGGGCGTTCCGGACGGGCTGGTCATCCTCCACGGCGACATCTGCCGCCGCGAGCTCCTCGTCGAAATCGACGGCATACATGTCTGAGGCGATTCGGGCGCTTCAGTCGATTGCACCCGTGCGGTTGAACAGAGTTTCGGCGGAATAGGATCGCGGCCGCGCTTCCCTCAACCTGCGAGCCCACTCGACGAGCTCGTTCTGCAGCATGGCGATGGTGCGGCCCGGAGCGCGTGTTTCGCTGCGCAATGATTCGGAGATCCGCGTGCGCAGTGCTGCATCGCCGTCTTGCCTTCGCAACTGATCGACCGACTGCAATGTCGGCGCGAGCGCGCTGGCTCGACTGTCCCTGCCGATGACGAGAATTCGCAGCGGCGCGCGTGTTTCTTCGAGCGTGGTTCTGATCGCGGCAAGCTCCGCGGCTTCGAGCAGCGCCGCCGTTCTCGCGATGAACGCAACGATCGGCAACGCCGGAACCTCGCGCAGGTCCAATTGCGCCGCATCGATCGCGGCGAGAGGAAGACAGCGATCGAACCAGACGACATCGACGGCCCCGCCTTCGCATCGGACGTCCTTCGCCGCGTCGAAATCCAGCTCGGCTCCGAGCCGGAGGAGAAGGTCGATCACTGCCGGCGGTGCGGTCATGCGGGATCCCTCGGCGACGGTGCCACTCGGCCGCCGGACACATCGACGGCCAGCGGACGGCGACTCGGTGGGATGCGCATCATAAGGCCGCATGCGAGCCACGCCAGTGCCGCGTTGATGACGAGATGATCCTGTTTTGCCGTGTCGGCCAGCCCGTCGCCGAGCAAGGTGACCGCGAGCGTCGCGACCATCGCGACGACGACGAGCGCGGTGGCGTCGAGCGCGGTCGCGCCTGGCACGGCTGCGCCGGCCCGGATTCCAGGCCGCACCAGCAGTACGAGCAAGGCCAGCACCGGCAATGCGAGCATCGGGATCTGAATCACCGGACTCGCGTGGAGGACGCGGCCGATGGTTGGAACCGACGCCGGAATTTTCCCGAACGATGCGCCTTCGACATGTCCGATGTTTTCGGCGAGCCAGGGATCGAGCGCCGACACGCCCTGCACGGCGAGCTTGGCGGCGATCGACGGGTGACGTAGCAGCGCACCGATCTCCACGCCACGCGTGAAATTGATCAGCCCGCGGCAGGTGCGTTCCGGCAGGTCCGGCAGCTGCCACGCGCGCTTTCCACTATAGATCGCGCAGCCGGGATCGATCCCGATTTCCGTCAGCAGCGCGCGCGGATCGTCGTAAAACGGAACCAGCCCTGTGAAGACCACGTCGGCCGTGTTGTATTGACGGATCGTGTCCATCATCGGACCTTCGCGCGTTGTCTGCACGAATTGGAAATACGCACCTGCCGCCGCGCCGCACGCGAGCGCGAGCGCGCGCCAGCTCGTGCGCGCGAGACGCAGTCGATCGATGAGGAAAACGGTACCAGTCAATGCGAGTGGCAGCAGCATGTGCTCCATCTTGCTGGTCGCAAGAATGAAGGCCGCCAATGCCAGCAGGACAAAACGCGATCGCGTGTATTCGTCCTTCCAAAGCAGGACCATCCCGATCAGCGCATAGCAGGCGACTAGCGCCGTCCACTCCGCATAGAACGTCGCGAGATACAGCGTGTTGCCGGGATCGGCAAACACAAGCGGCACCAGCGCTGCGTTCGCGATTGCGGCGCGCGCATCGTTCCTTCGCAACCACGCGCGCGAAAAGGCAATCGAAAGACCGAGCAGCGTCGACCAACGCAGAACCGCAACCCAGCGCGCGTCGTGAACGATATCGCCGTGAACGAGTTCGGTGCTCTTCCAGATCAACGCCGTCGCGCCGGTGAAGACGAGTTCCGACGACCAGTAGCACATCGGATCGCTCGTCGGAATGAAACGGAAATGCGCGTACGGCGCTTCAGGGCTGTGTAGCTGCGCAGGAACATTGGCCGGGCGATCGGGATAGAAATGAAAGCAGCTCGTGTAGCGCGTCTCGTCGTAGCTGTTCGCATACGCATACAGCGGGTCGTGCATGCACAACGACAATGCGCGCAACGTCCCGAGAAGCCAGAGCATCGCGAGCACGGCGACGACGAGGCGATGTCGACGGGATTCGCGCGTGGAATTCACCCGCGCCCATCCTTTGCGAGCATGCGCTGCATCAGCGCGGCGAATGGCACGCACAAGCTCGCCAGCGCGAAGTTGATCGTCAGGTGCGCATGCTTGGCGAACTCGACGTCGCCATCGCCGAGAAGCGAGGCGACTGCGACGCTCGCAACGCCGGCTGCGCACGACAACGCGAACGCGCGAGCGAGCGAAGAGGCGGGTCGCACGAAACAACCCGCGAGCACAAGCCACGGCAACAGCAGCAGAAACCAGGCGAACGCGATGCTGCGAGCGAAGAGCGCGCTCAGCGTAGGAGCGCTCGCAGGCGGGCGTGCGTTGTCGCCGCCCTCAATGACTCCCAGATACTCGGGCACCCACGGCAACAGCAGGTTGGGAATATGCAGCAGCGCACGGCCAAGCGCCGGTGGGTCGGCGACTAGGAGCCACCAGAGTGTCGTGCGATGCCACCGATCGACCGTCTTGCAGATTCTCTCGACGGGAAGTTTCATCGCATAGACGCTCTTGCCGGAATACTCGAGGCACGCCTGATCGATGTCGAGCGTAGTCACGATGCGCTCGCGATCGCTCGTCTCCGGCAAGAGAACCAGAAGCGTGTAGTCGGCACGGTTGACGCGCGCGATGTTGCTCGCCATCAACGTCGGTTGCATTCCATTCGCGAGTTGTACGCCGAAGCCGACGAGTCCCGCGATCGCCAGCGCGAGCGCGACTTTCGATCCGGCGCGGCGCGCACCCAGAAGTACCGCGGCCGCAAGAACGAGAGGCAGTATCAGGTGTTGATACTTGCTCGTCGCGAGCATCAGCGCACCGATCGCGGTGAGCGCGATCGCGCCGCGCGTCGGCCGCACCAGCGCGGTCGCGATGCCGACGAGGCATGCATAGAGTCCGAATACGGCCGCGGCTTCAGCATAGAACGTCGCGAGATAGAGCGTGTTGGCGGGATCCATCGCGACGACCGCGAACGCCGCCAAGTGTGCGAGCGCCAGATCGACGCGGCGTTCGCGCACGAAGAACCAAGCGCCGAACGCGGCGACCGCGAGCCACGCGAGGAAACGAAGATCCGCCAGACGCCGAACCGAATGAATCGGCCTGCCGCCGAGCCGCTCGGCGATCCGCCACGCCAGAGCAGTCGGCGCCGTGAAGACGAGATCGGAAGTCCAGATGCAGGTGCCCTTGGGCAGCGGCTGGAACGCGAAACGCGAATACGGCGCGGGCGGGTTGGAACGATCGGCCTGCACGCCCGGCCGCCAAGGTGCGAGATCGATGCAGGTCGTGTAGCGGATCTGATCGTAACTGTTGGCGATCGCCAGCAGCGGATCGTGCTGGACCACAATGAGCCCGCGCGCGAGCCCGAGGATCGCAAGCGCGGCGCCGAGCGCCAGCGCCCATTTCGGCAATCGGAGAAGGTCGGGCATCGGCGGCATCACGGAACGCAGGGGCAGGAGTGTAGGCGGCGCCGCCGCTCAGCCTCAATCGCGGCGGCACTGAGAATCGCATCACACTCGGCAGGTGCGCCATGCACGGTCCCGGCCGCGACTCGTTCCGCGAGCCCGCCCGGGGCCCCGGTGCTAGGATGCGCTGCATTCGCGGCATCCGTCCGCAGGGGAGTCGAAATGAGAACGCGCTTGGGCCACTACGACATCGTCGCCGAACTCGGCCGCGGCGGCATGGGCGTGGTCTACAAGGGCCACGAGACCTCGCTGAACCGCTACGTCGCGATCAAGGTGCTCGCCGATTCGCTGGCGCACGACGAAGCGGTCAAGGAACGCTTTTTGCGCGAAGCGCGCAGCATGGCGGCGCTCAACGATCCGCACATCATCCAGATTTATTTCATCGGCGACGACGAAGGCCAGACGTATTTCGTCATGGAATTCGTCGAGGGCGAATCGCTCGGCTCGATGTTGAAGCGCGAGGGGAAACTTTCGGTCGAGCAATCGGCCAAGGTGATCCAGCAGACCGCGATGGGCCTGGCGACCGCGCACGATCGCGGCGTGGTCCACCGCGACATCAAGCCCGGCAACCTGATGATCAACAGTCGCGGCGCGATCAAGATCGCCGACTTCGGCATCGCGCTTTCGAATCACGATCTTTCCAAGAAACTGACGACCACCGGCGAATTCGTCGGCACGCCGGGCTATCTCTCGCCGGAAGTGTGCCTGGGCAAGCCGGTCGATCAGCGCTCCGACATCTTTTCGCTCGGCATCGTGATGTTCGAGATGCTGACCGGCCGCATGCCGTTCACGGATGAATCGCCGCTCGGGCTGATGCTCGAAGTTGTCAAGGCGGAAATTCCCGACGTACGCGAGATCAATGCCGACGTCGATCCGGAGATCGCGCGCATTCTCGATCGCATGATCGCCAAGGATCCTGCCGAGCGCTACCAGAATTGCCACGAGCTCATGGCCGATCTTGGCGCGCATCCGCTCGTCGCCAAGGGCGGACCGATCACGCTGCAGCCGAAGATGTCGACCGCTGCGGCGACGATGATCGGGCAGAAGACGCCAGTCTCGGCGCAGACGTCGTTGCCGTCGACGCCGCGCACGCCGATCGGAGTCGCGCAGGGCGCCGCTCAAACACGCATCACGCCATCGAGCCTCGCACCGCCTCCGGCCGCTCCAGGTGCGCCGCATCAGTCGGTGCTCGATCGCTCGACGCAAACGTCGCAGCGAAACTCCGCATTGCCTTGGGCGATCGCGGCGATTCTCGTGCTCGGTCTCGTCGGGACCGCGTTTGCATTCCGCGATCGCATTCCGGGTTTGTCGGGAATGTTCGGTTCGCCGGCGACGACTGCTTCGGTCTCGACGCCGACAACTCCGAGCGGCGCAAGCGTCCAAGCTGCTTCGCCGGCGGGGAATTCCGCCAATGCAAGCGCAACTCCGGGCGCGGCCAATGCGTCGATGACGTCGGCTTCGACGACCGCATCGATGACATCGACGTCAAACATTGCGCCGAGCGCGGTCGCTGCGGCGCCGACGACACCTCCGGGTGCGCAGGCGGCGCCGCCGACTTCGGCGGCCGATGCGTCGATGGATGCCTCGGGCGCGCCCGCCGCGCGCGCGTCGCAAGCCGGTGTCGAAGCGTTGCGCGATCTACCTGCCGCGCAAGCCGCCGAAAACGCGCCGCCGCCGCGAATCGCCAGTGCCGTTCCGGAAAAACCCGCAGCGCCGCCGAAGCCGCACGTGCCGACGATCGCGGTTGTTTCCGCCGGCGACAACGTGATTTCTTCGCCGGCCGAGGAT
>DASYJJ010000092.1:0-3187 GCA_035996605.1 Rhodanobacteraceae bacterium | reverse complement strand
GCTGGAAACCCAGGGCGAGTCGAGACTCAGGGGTTCCGCGCTGGCTGGCCGATGGCCCCCCTGCTAGAGTGCGCCGCCTTTCCGTCTCGTCTCCGGGGATCTCCGATGTCCACGCGCCTTGTCCGTGCCGCCTTCGCCGTGCTGCTCGTCGCTTTCGCGAGCGGTTGCGGAAAGCAGGAAACCAACGCTCCTCTGGCCGCCCTCAGCGCGAGCTCGCCGGACGCGACCGTCAGGAAATCCGCCGATCTCCTCAAGCAAGGCGATGTCGCAGGCCTCCTGCAGAACGCGTTGCCGCCCGCTGATTACGAAAAGCTCAAGACGGACTGGGGCAAGGCCGCCGACGAGAAACCCATCACCGACGAAGATCGGCAGAAGTTTCAGGAAACGATGGCACGATTGACAGCGCCCGATGCCGACAAGGCCATCTACGCGGAAATCGAGCCGCAGCTCAAGGATTTCGACGCGAAGTACCAGCAGCAGCTGCCGATGTATGTCGCCATGGGCACCGGCTGGCTGACCGGAATGGTGCAGCAGAACAAGGACCTTTCCGAAGGGGACAAGCAACAGGCAGTCGCCGCGATCAACGCGGTTGCAGCCTGGGTCCAGAAAACCCGCTTCACGGATCCGGAATCGGTGAAGAAGGTGCTCGCGATCGCGACCCGCACCGCGCGCGATCTCAATCTGAAGACGCTCGACGAAGCCCGCGCGCTCAACTTCGACCAATCCATGCAAAAGGCGCGCGTCGCATTGCTTGGGTTCAAGGAAGCGCTGACGGTGTATGGCTTTTCGGTCGATCAGACGCTGGATTCGATCAAGCCCGAGGTTGTCGCCAACGATGGCAAGACCGCGACCGTCAAGGTGAACTACACGCTGCTCGGCACGCCGCTTTCCGCGAGCAGCCAGATGATCAACGTCGATGGTCGCTGGTACGGCAAGGACACCATCGACAAGATCAAGGAACATCAGCAGGAAGTCGCCGCGAAGACCGACGCGCCGCCACCGCCGGCTCCGGCAGAGCCCGCCAAGAACTGATCCGGCCTCGACTCCCGCCGCTGCAAGGCAGGCGGGCTAAACTCGGCGCATGAACGATATGCCAGCCGCGCCGCCCGCGACGGCCGCCGCACGGCCTCCGGCGTGGATCGAATTTCTCGGTGCCCTGCTCCGGCCGTGGCTTAGGATCCGGCGCGAGCCCGCCGACGCGACGCGGCTGATTCCCGATGACGCGACGCCGACGGTCTACGTCGTCGAGCGCTACGGTCTTTCCGACACGCTGATCCTGGAGGAAGCCTGCAAGGAAGCCGGGCTGCCTTCTCCTTACGCCGCCGCCGAAAAACTCCCGATCAAGCGCCGCAGCGCGGTGGTCACTCTGTCCAGGCGTCCTCGCGTGTTCGGACGACGGCCGCATCCGACGCGTTCGGAAACGCTGAGCCGGCTTGCCGATTTCCTGCATGACGTTCCGACCGCGGATGTGAGACTGGTGCCGGTCTCGATCTTCGTCGGCCGTGCGCCCGATCGCGAATCCGGATGGTTCAGCGTGCTGTTCTCGGAAAACTGGGTCGTCGTCGGCCGTTTCCGCCGCCTGGTCGCGCTGATGCTCAACGGACGCGACACGATCGTGCAGTTCGCAGCGCCCGTGTCGATGCGCGAAGCAATTCGGGATCAGGCCGAGCTCGCGCCCGAGCGCGGCGTGCGCAAGCTGCAACGGCTCCTGCGCGTGCATTTCCGGCGCATCCGTGCGGTCGTTATCGGTCCCGATCTCTCGCATCGGCGCACCGTCGTCGACGCGCTGCTCAACGCCGATCCCGTGCGCGCGTCGATCGAAGCGACCGCGAGCAAGGAAGGGATCCGCGTAGATCAAGCGCGCGAACGCGCGCGCAAATACGCGTTGGAGATCGCGGCCGACTACTCGCATCCGGTCGTGCGCTCGATCTCGTTCATGCTGAAGGCGTTTTGGAACAAGCTCTACGACGGCATCGACGTCCATCACTTCGACACCCTGCGCACCGTTGCGCCGGGGCACGAGGTCATCTTCGTTCCGTGTCATCGAAGCCATGTCGACTATCTGTTGCTCTCCTATACGCTGCTGGTGAACGGCGTCGCGATTCCGCACATCGGCGCCGGCATCAATCTCAACATGCCGGTGATCGGGCCGATCCTGCGTCGCGGCAGCGCGTTTTTCCTGCGTCGCACGTTCAAGGGCGATGCGCTCTATTCGACCGTATTCCGCGAATACATCAGCCAGCTGTTCGCGCGCGGCGTTTCGCTCGAATACTTCATCGAAGGCGGCCGATCGCGAACCGGGCGCCTGCTCGCGCCGCGCGGCGGCATGCTGTCGATGACGCTGCGCAGTTTTCTGCGCGAATCGCGCAGGCCCGTCGTTTTCCAGCCGGTCTACATCGGCTACGAAAAAATCATGGAAGGCAACGCGTACATCGGCGAGCTTTCCGGCAAACCGAAAGAGAAGGAATCGCTGCTCGGCTTTTTCCGCGCGTTCGGCGCACTGCGCCAGCACTACGGTCGCGTCGCGCTGAACTTCGGCGAGCCGATCTTCCTGCGCCCACTGCTTGATGACGTGGTGCCCGAATGGGAAGCCGCGACGGCGGATCCGGATGCAAAACCCGAGTGGCTGAATCGCGCGGTCGACCGGCTGGCCACGCGCATCCTCGAGAACGTCAACCGTGCGGCGCACGTCAATCCGATCAACCTGCTGGCTATTTCGCTGTTGTCGACGCCCAAGCACGCGATGACCGAGACCGACCTCGCCGCGCAGATCGATCTTTGCAAGGCGCTTCTCGTCGAGCTTCCGTATTCGAACCGCGTCACGATGACGGATCTTTCCGCCGCGGAAATCATCGCGTACGGCGAAAAGATGCGCTGGATCACGCGCGTCGCGCATCCGCTCGGCGACGTGCTTGGCGTGGACGACGAGCCCGGCGTGCTGCTCTCGTATTTCCGCAACAACGTGGCGCATCTCTTCGCAACGGCGGCGTGGGTCGCGTGCTGTTTCCTCAACAACCGGCGCATGGCGCGCGCGTCGATCCTGCGGCTCGGCCGGCTCGTTTATCCGTTCATTCAGTCCGAACTGTTCCTGCCATGGAGCGATGAGGAATTCGCGCAGCGCATCCAGGCGACGATCGATTTCTTCATTGCGCGCGGCCTGCTCGGGGCGGATGCCGACGGACGCGTG
>DASYJJ010000091.1:0-2768 GCA_035996605.1 Rhodanobacteraceae bacterium | reverse complement strand
CGACGGCAGCTGGCTCAAAGCGCTGCCGGAATTGCTGCGCGCGGGCCGTCTCGGCAAGCGCGTCAAGGCGCTCGATGCGACGTTGCGCACCGATCTTCTCGATCTTTTCGCGATATCGGCCGCCGAATATCTCGATCGCTTTTTCGAAAGCGAGCCGATCAAAGCGGTGCTCGGTTTCGACGGCATCGTCGGCAACTACGCGAGTCCGTACACGCCGGGTTCCGCGTATGTGCTGCTGCATCACGTGTTCGGCGAGGTCAACGGCGTCAAGGGCGCATGGGGCCATGCGATCGGTGGCATGGGCGCAATCACGCAGGCGATGGCCAAGGCCGCGACCGCAGCCGGCGTCGAAATACGAACCGGCGAGGGCGTGCGCGAAATTCTCGTCGAAGACGGCCGCGCGATCGGCGTCGTCAGCGAAAAAAGCGATCTTCTCCACGCCCGCGCGATCGTCGCCAACGTCAACCCAAAGCTCTTGTATGAGCGCCTGATGTCGCCGGCCGCCGTGCCGCCCGCGGTGCGCGAGCGCATGGCGAACTGGCGTTGCGGTTCCGGCACGTTCCGCATGAATGTCGCGCTTTCCGAATTGCCGTGCTTCACGGCGCTCCCGGAGCCGGGCGATCACCTGACGGCCGGGATCATTCTTGCGCCAAGTCTCGACTACATGGATCGCGCGTATCTCGACGCAAGAAGTTACGGCTGGTCGCGCGAGCCGATTGTCGAGATGCTGATTCCGTCCACGCTCGACGACAGTCTGGCACCGGCCGGGCAACACGTAGCGAGCCTTTTCTGTCAGCACGTCGCGCCCGAGTTGCCCGACGGAAAATCCTGGGACGATCATCGCGACGAAGTCGCCGATCTGATGATCGCAACGGTCGATCGTTTCGCGCCGGGTTTCAAGACGTCCGTGCTCGGCCGGCAGATCAAGAGTCCGCTCGATCTGGAGCGCGATTTCGGACTGATCGGCGGCGACATCTTCCACGGCGCGCTTTCGCTCAACCAGCTTTTCAGCGCGCGCCCGATGATCGGCCAGGCGGGCTACCGCGGCGCGCTGCCGGGTTTGTACCTGTGCGGCGCGGGCACGCATCCCGGCGGCGGCGTCACCGGCGCGCCAGGGCACAACGCGGCGCGCGTCGTGATCAAGGATCTGCGCTGATGTGTCGAAACCGCGCGGCATCCTACGAGGTTCATCGTTGACGCGCGGTGCGCTCGCCCTCTAGCATCCTCGATGGCACCGACACATACCGCCGCGACGGCGGCCAGACGAAGAGTCTAACGATGAAAGGCTTGTTTGGAGTTGCACTGCTTGGCGTACTTCTCGCCGTCGGCCTCACGCATGCGGCCGACAAGGAAGTCGTCAAGGCGGATACGAAAGAAGCATTCGCTGCCGTCGCCGAAAATGTCCGCTCCGAGTTGGGCGCCGACGGTCGCTATGCGTACTTGAAGCCCGACGAGCGCGAAAAAGTCGATGCCGGTCTTGCCGAAATGAGCCGCATGTTCGAGGAGCACGATTCGGTCGAGCACATGGACAAGGCCACTCGCGTCAAGCTTTTCAACACGCAGGAAACCGTCAATGCGCTCCTGACATTGCGTGATCGCGATCGGCTGATTTGCGAACGCGGCGCGCAACCGGGATCGCGCATCGTCAGCACGAGTTGCCACACGTACGGCGATCTCGAAGCCGCGCATCAGGCCAGCGCGAAATTCATGAACGAGCGCGCCGTGACGCCGTGCAACGGCCCGCCATGCACCGGCCATTGACTTCACGGACCTGCTAGAAACGTGGAGGCATAAAAAAACCCCGGGTGTTTCGACCCGGGGTTTTTTGCAACTCTATGGTGCGCGGTGGCTTACGCCGCCTGCACTTCGTCAGCCTGCATACCTTTCTGGCCCTGCGTGGCGATGAAGCTCACGCGCTGGCCTTCGGCGAGGCTCTTGAAACCCGCGCCCTGGATGGAGCGGAAGTGCACGAAAAGGTCGGGGCCGCTTTCCGGCGTGATGAATCCGAAACCCTTCGCATCGTTGAACCATTTGACGGTACCCGTCTGACGCTCTGCCATTTGCTTTGACTCCTGCAACTCGAAAACCAAGGAATTCGCGGCCGGGGAACATCCCGGGCCGAGACTGAGGTTGGCAAGGAGAAAGCGAGGTGAAACGATGGAGCAATCAGAAGATCGACCGCATCAGGCCACGATTCACGGTGACCCTGTCAAACACAGTGGTGCGACTGTACAGCGGAATGGCCCACAAAGCCAATCGAGCGCCGGATCCCGGGCCGGCGGGGTCATTTCGGAGTTCTCATTGCGAGCGGGCTTCCTTGGCAACGAGCAACTGCCGGAGTTCGTTGCGTTCGCCCTCCGTCAGGCCTTCGGTGCCTTTCGATTCGAGCTCTTTGAGCCGCAGATGGAGGTCGGAACGGCGCTGTGATTCGGTCTGGCGGTCGAGCTGGACGATCGCGCCCAGAAATTCCGCGCGCACCTCCTCTTCGCCACCCGGAAACTCCATCACCGCGAGCTTCTGCAACGCACGCGCTTCCTCGCGTTCGGCGAAATGCTCGATCAACGCGCCGGTGGTGATGTCGGGGCGATCGCGGCACAGCGCGATCAGCTCGACTAGCAGCGGAACGCCGGGCAGGCGCAGCTCGGCGAACGTCCACGGCGGCTCGATCACGGACGCGAGTTGCGGATTCTGCACGAGCAACGCAACCGCGGAACGCACCAGCGAGCGCTGCTGAGGGCGCGCGGCGGATGCCTTCGCGACGGCGGCAT
>DASYJJ010000090.1:0-3439 GCA_035996605.1 Rhodanobacteraceae bacterium | reverse complement strand
CCGAAATGCCGAATCCCGGCTCTCAAGGATCAAGACGCGCTACGGCGCGGGAACCGAACCACACGCCAGTAGCTCAATTGGCAGAGCAGCGGTCTCCAAAACCGCAGGTTGGGGGTTCGAGTCCCTCCTGGCGTGCCAGATAGTTACTTATGCGATCGTCGTGATCGCGGAGATAAAGAAGCAGCCATCCGTGGCCGCACTCTTCAAAATATGAACGCAAAAGTCGAAAAAGCAGGCGCCGGTAACGCGATCGATGTCGTGATGTCGACGCTCGCCGTGCTGCTGCTGATCGGAGGCGTATTCGCCTATTACTACTTCGGCGACTGGTCCGGCGTGGCGCGCTTCGGCATCCTGATGGCCGGCCTCGCTGGCTGTGTGCTCGTCGGCGCCTTCACGAAGGCGGGACGCTCGATGCGCGAGTATCTCGTCGAATCGCAGTTCGAGTTGCGCAAGGTCGTATGGCCGACGCGCGACGAAACGCTGCGGACGACGCTGGTCATCATCATCGTCGTGATCATCCTGAGCCTTCTGCTCGGGCTCATCGACGTGATTCTGAAGTGGATCGTGCTCGATCACCTTCTCAAACTCGGACGCTGAGGCAAGACGGCATGGCAAAGCATTGGTACGTCGTCCACGCCTACTCGGGCTTCGAGCACGCGGTCTCGCGCTCGCTGAAGGAGCGCATCGCGCGCGCCGGCATGGATGCCAAGTTCGGCGAAGTGCTGGTGCCGACCGAGGAAGTCATCGAGATGCGCGGCGGGCAGAAACGGCGCAGCGAGCGCAAGTTCTTCCCCGGCTACGTGCTGGTGCAGATCGAAACGCACGACGAAGGCAAGGCGTTCAAGATCGACGATGAATCCTGGCACCTGGTCAAGGAAACGCCGAAGGTGATGGGTTTCATCGGCGGTACGGCGGATCGGCCGCTGCCGATCAAGGATTCGGAAGCCGACAGCATCCTGCAACGCGTGCAGGAAGGCGTCGACAAGCCGCGGCCGAAAGTGCTTTTCGAGCCGGGCGAAATGGTTCGCGTCACCGACGGTCCGTTCAACGATTTCAACGGCGTCGTCGAGGAAGTCAATTACGAGAAGAGCCGCCTGCGCGTGGCGGTGCTGATTTTCGGACGTTCCACGCCGGTCGAGCTCGAATTCGGTCAGGTGGAAAAGGCGTAAAGGCCGGGATTTGGAATTCGGGATTCGGGATTCGTAAGAGCGCGGCTTCTACGAATCCCGAATCCCGAATCCCGACATCCCGAATCCCAGAACAGCAACAGCAGCAATAGCGGAGGAGTCCCGCAGCCGCACAACGGCGTGCAGACGCTAGAACTCCAGGAGAACCAACGTGGCAAAGAAAGTAACCGGCTACATCAAGCTTCAGGTCAAGGCGGGTCAAGCCAATCCGTCGCCGCCCGTGGGCCCAGCCCTCGGCCAGCGCGGTCTCAACATCATGGAGTTCTGCAAGGCGTTCAATGCCGCCACGCAGAAGCTCGAGCCCGGTTTGCCGATCCCGACCATCATCACGGTCTATTCCGATCGCAGCTTCACCTTCATCACCAAGACGCCGCCGGCGAGCGTGCTGTTGAAGAAGGCGGTCGGCATCGAATCGGGTTCTGGCCGTCCGAATACTGAAAAGGTCGGCAAGGTCACGCGCAAGCAGCTCGAGGACATCGCGAAAGCGAAGATGCCCGATCTCACCGCGGCTGATCTCGACGCGGCGGTCCGCACGATCGCAGGCAGCGCCCGTTCCATGGGCCTGGTCTCGGAGGGTTAAGACATGACGACCCGAATCAGCAAGCGTTACAAGACTCTGCGCGACAAGGTCACTCAGGGCAAGGCGTACGGCATCGACGAAGCGTTGAAGCTTGTCAAGGACGGCGCCAAGGCCAAGTTCGCCGAATCGGTCGATGTCGCGATTCGTCTCGGCATCGATGCGAAGAAGTCCGACCAGGGCGTGCGCGGCTCGGTCATGTTGCCGCACGGCACCGGCAAGACGGTTCGCGTTGCGGTGTTCTGCCCGCCGGGCGAAAAGGCTGAAGCGGCGAAAGCTGCCGGCGCCGATGTCGTCGGCATGGAAGATCTCGCCGAGAAGATGCAGGCCGGCGATCTCAACTTCGGCCGCGTCATTGCGACGCCGGATGCGATGCGCGTGGTCGGCAAGCTCGGACAGCTGCTCGGTCCGCGCGGATTGATGCCGAATCCGAAGGACGGCTCGGTCGCGGCCGATGTCGTTACCGCGATCAAGAACGCCAAGGCGGGCCAGGTCAAGTTCCGCAACGACAAGGCCGGCATCGTGCATTGCACGATCGGCAAGGCGAATTTCGAAGTCGAGGCACTGAAGGCAAACCTGCACGCGCTGTTGGCCGACCTCATGAAGTCCAAGCCGGCGAGCGCGAAGGGCAACTTCCTGCAGAAGGTTTCAGTGTCGAGCACGATGGGCGTCGGCGTGATCGTCGATCAGGCGTCCGTCGCGGTTTGATGATTTGAGCTGCATTGCGATGCGCGCTGGAACGCATGCGTCGCGATGCGGTCGATAGGAACTGGATCCCGGCGTTTGGTCGGGATGACATTCGATAGACGGCGTTGCCGGCCATCGGATATCAATTTTGAGGGCGTCCGCTGGAAAGCGGGAGCCGTCAAAGACCGCAGGCGATGGATGCGGTGCGTTTCGGGAAGCTAAGGAAGCACTTCACAGCGATGGATTGCCCGGACGCATCGACGAAGTCTTAAACGAAAAGCCTGCGCAGATGGTGCAGCCCGAACAGGTTTTCCTGGAACGGCCACCAAGTTGGCGTCGAAAGATGCCGGCGGATCGAACGGAAGACGATCCGTTAATCGCTTGAAGGGTTCGCGCACGCAGGAGCTATGCACGAGCCCGGTTCGGAGAAAGCAATGGCGCTCAATCTTGAGCAAAAGAAAGAGGTCGTTGCCGAACTGGCGAACGTGGCTGCCAAAGCGCATTCACTGGTCGCCGCCGAGTACGCCGGTCTTACCGTCGGGCAGCTTACTGAGCTGCGCAAGAAGGCCCGTCAGGGCGGGGTTTACGTCAGGGTTGCGAAAAATACCCTGGTGTCCCGCGCTGTCGAGGGCACGGACTACGCGTGTGTTCAAGACGCACTCAAAGGTCCGCTGCTGTACGCCTTCTCGAAGGAAGATCCCGGTGCTGCCGGTCGGTTGATCAAGGATTTCGCCAAGGCCAACGAGGCGTTGAAGGCAAAGCTCGTTGCGATCGGAGGCAAGGCTTACCCGGCGTCGCATGTCGACGTCCTGGCCTCGCTGCCGACTCGCGAACAGGCGCTCAGCATGCTGCTCAGCGTGCTGGTGCAGCCCGCGACGATGCTCGTCCGCCTGCTTTCGGAACCCGCTTTGCAAATCGCGCGGGCCACGAACGCGGTCGGTCAGCAGAAGCAGGCAGCGGCCTAGACACTTCGCCATTCGGTATCCCA
>DASYJJ010000089.1:0-2335 GCA_035996605.1 Rhodanobacteraceae bacterium | reverse complement strand
ACGCGTTCGCGTGGTTCAAGGAGCACGGCGGCCTGACTCGCGAAAACGGCCAGCGCTTCCGCGACATGATCCTCTCGCGTGGCAGTACCGTGGACATGGCCGAACTCTATCGGGCATTCCGTGGGCGCGATCCGAGCGTCGAGCCCTTGCTCGAACAGCGCGGCCTGAAGACGGCGTCCACCGACGCCTCCGCACCGGCCGCATCGGCGAGACAGCAGTAACAACCCGCGCGTCCTCCCCGCGAAGGCACGAACCCGGCGAATCCACTCAGATCGCCGGGTTCGACTTTTTTGGAGGGGCGACCTGCAGATTTAGCCGGCAAATTCTCGAGAGCCGAGACGGCTTGCGCGCGTTCTTGCGCGCTCTCACTGACTTGGCCGGTCGAAAAGGGTATCTTCACGCTTGACTAACACTCGGTTCCCGAGTGAAAGCGGTGTCAAGTAGGAGGCACCCGTGGGCAAGCGCGACGATCAGTCCGGATTGATCCTTCTGATCGAGGACAACCGCGGAATTTCGGAGACCGTCGGCGAATTCCTCGAACGGCGTGGCTACTCCGTCGATTATGCGGCCGACGGTATTACCGGGCTGCACATCGCCGTGACCAACAGTTACGACGTTATCGTGCTCGATCTGATGCTGCCGGGCCTGGACGGCATCGAGCTCTGCCGTAAGCTGCGCACCGAAGCCAAGCTCGCCACGCCGGTGCTGATGCTGACCGCGCGCGACACGGTGGAAGACAAGCTGGTCGGCCTCGATGCCGGCGCTGACGATTACCTCGTAAAGCCCTTTGAAATCCGCGAGCTCGAAGCGCGCATCCGCTCGCTGATCCGTCGCGACCGCCGGCAGGTGTCGACTGAAATACTCAAGGTCGGCGATCTCGTGCTCGATACCGCCACACTTCGCGTCACGCGCGGTGGCAAGGATCTGCCCTTGTCGCCGATCGGCGTGAAGCTGCTGACGATCTTGATGCGCGAATCGCCGCGCGTCGTCAGCCGGCGCGACATCGAGCGCGAAGTGTGGGGCGATCTGTTGCCCGATTCGGACACGTTGCGCAGCCATCTCTACAACCTGCGCAAGGTCATCGACAAGCCGTTCACGCGCCAGTTGCTGCATACGATCCACAGCGCCGGCTACCGCCTGGCAGATCTCGATACGGAGATCACGCCGGAGCGCACCAGCGCCTGACGCCGCGGCGGCGATAACAAAGCAGCGAGGAAACGATGCCGAGCGCCGGCGGCCTGCGCCGCAAGATCTGGGTTGCCTTCATCCTGCAGATGACCGCGATCAGTTTCGCCGCGGTGCTCGGCGTCTATGCGGCGGCAACGGTGATCGAGGACGTGCTCGTCAAACGCATCCTCCAGCACGACGCGGATTATTTCCACGACCGCCTCGCGCACGATCCGGCGTTCTTGCCGCCGGATACGTATTTCGTGCGCGGATTCCTCGAGAAGCCCGGCAGCGAGCATGCCGACGTGCCCGCGCAGTTCGGTAGCCTCGGTCCCGGCTATCACCGTGCCGACGGCGTGCGGCCGTACGTCGTTTACGTCGACGATTCTCCGGCCGGGCGGCTTTATCTCAGCCTTGATGCAACCCGCACGCACAGCCTCGTGCTTTTTTTCGGCATGGCGCTGTGCGGTTTGATCATCGTGATCGTGTACCTCACGACATGGATGACCTATCGCGCATCGCGGCGTGCGCTGTCGCCGGTGATCGCGCTCGCCAACGCGGTGCGCGACTGGGATCCGAAACGCCCCGATCTCGATGCACTGCTCCCGGAAAACCTACCGGTGCGCGCGGACGGCGATGTCGAAAGCCTTGCCTACGCTTTGCACGGATTCGCCGCGCGCCTCGAGGAATTCGTCGAGCGCGAGCGCGCATTCACGCGCGACGCGAGCCACGAGCTGCGCACGCCGCTCACCGTGATCAAGGCCTCGGCGGACATGCTCCTCGACGAGGACGTGGACCCGTTCACGCAACGTACGGCCGAGCGCATCCTGCGTTCGGTGCGCGACATGGAATCGCTGATCGAATCGTTCCTTATCCTCGCGCGAGAATCGGACAGCGGCCTTCCGGAAGAGGAATTCAGCGTCAACGAAGTCGTGCGGGACGAAGTCGAACGCGCGCAACCGTGGTGCGAAGGCAAGCCGGTGAACATCGTGCGCGAGGAGCGCGGCGAGCTCGTCCTTTATTCCTCGGCGCGCGCATTCAGCGTGCTCATCGGCAACCTGATCCGCAACGCCTGCCAGTACACCGAGCGCGGCCGCGTGACGATCAGCGTCGAGCCCGATCGCGTCGTCGTGCGCGACACCGGCGTCGGCATGAACGAGCAGGAGCT
>DASYJJ010000088.1:0-14777 GCA_035996605.1 Rhodanobacteraceae bacterium | reverse complement strand
CGGCGGCTGCCTTAGGCGTCAGTCGCGGTTCGCCGGGTCGGGTCAAAAGGCGCAGAGTGTCGACATCGACGATGTGCTCGCCGATCGCCAGAAAACGACTCGCTTCCGATCTGATGCGAAGGGCTGCGTTCATGCCTTAAGCCTGGCCGCGGACCAACATACGAAGCCGATCGTAATAAAGGTTGTCCGTTCACGCAAGTTCCGCAAACCGGAAGCGGTAGTCCTCGACACTCCAGGACACAGCATCGGCGCCTCTCCCGCGCAACCCGCCCGTGCGCTACGAAGAATCCTGACGGCCGTAGCACGCCGATAGGCGTAGCGGCTGCGCCGGAAAGACATGCGCACGCGCCGAGACGAAAAATGCAGGTCGGCGCTGCGTTGCGGTGCCGCAACGAGGTGGAATCCGCTCGCAGTGCGAAATTCCGTTCGGCATTGCAGCTTGCCTGGGCTCGCTGCGGCCACTAGCCTCCCGGACTTTCGGGGAGAACATCAATGCGTGTCCTTTTGCTCGTGCTTCGTGCGGCCGTTCTTGCCCTCCTCACCGTTCCCGCATGGGCGGCAACGCCAGCGGCGAAACCGGCGAAGGCCGCGACGCCCGCAGACGTGCACGCGTTCGTCGAGCAAATGAACGCGGACTACAAGGCGCGCTATCTCGAGCCGAACGCGGCCGAGTGGGTCGCCGAGACCTACATCACCGACGACACCCAGATGCTGACCGCGCGCGCCAACGAGCGCTGGCTGCAATGGCTTTCGACCGAAATCGACCAGTCACGCGCGTACGAGCATGTCACCGGAACGGACGCGAAGGATGCGCGCGCGCTTTATCTGTTGAAGTTGCAGACGGCGATGCCTGCGCCAAAGAATCCGGCGCATTTGACCGAACTCACGATACTCGGGTCCAAGCTCACCGCAGCGTATGGCGCGGGCAAATATTGCAAGACGCCCGGCGACACTTCGACATGCCGCAATCTCGACGAGCTTTCCAAGGAGCTCGCCGGCGATCGCGATTGGGATCGCGACCTCGACGCATGGGCGGGCTGGCACCAGGTCGGACGCGGCATGCTCCAGGACTATCAGCGCTTCGTCGAGCTCTTGAACGAAGGTGCGCGCGATCTTGGTTACGACAACGTCGGAACGATGTGGCGCGCGGGTTACGACATGTCGCCGGACGACTTCGCCAAGGAGACGGACCGGCTCTGGTCACAAGTGCAGCCGCTGTACGGCGAGCTTCAGTGTTATGCGCGCGGCAAGCTCCAAGCGAAATACGGCGATCGCATGCCCAAGGACGGCACGATTCCCGCGCACATCACCGGCAACATGTGGGCGCAGGACTGGTCGAATCTCTACACGATGCTGCAGCCTTATCCGGGAGCCGGCCATCGCGACGTGAATCAGCGGCTCGAGGCGCAACGACAGACGGCGCTCGACCAGCTCCGCAAGGAGCTCAAGGGCACGCCCTCGCCGCTCGATCTCGCTCGGCTCGAGCACGCTGCCGATCTTAAGAATGCCGAAATCATGGTTCGGCGCTCCGAGGACTTCTACAAGTCGATCGGTTTTCCGCCGCTGCCGGCTTCGTTCTACACGAAATCGATGTTGCTGCGACCGCGCGACCGCGACGCGCTATGCCATCCGAGCGCGTGGCCGATGGACCTGGGCGAGGACCTGCGCATCAAGGTGTGCATCCAGCCGACCGAAGAAGATCAGTACACGATCTACCACGAGATGGGACACATCTATTATTACTTTTCGTACAAGGATCGCTGGCCGATTTTCCAGAGCGGTGCCAACGACGGATTCCATGAAGCGATCGGCGACACGATCCGCCTCAACATCACGCCGGCGTATCTGACGAAGATCGGCTTATCCAGCGACGCCGGCAGCGACGAGAAGGCTGCCCTCAACGCGCAGATGAAACTCGCGCTCGAGAAAGTCGCGTTCCTGCCGTTCGGCCTCATCATCGACAAATGGCGCTGGGGTGTGTTCGACGGTTCGATAGCGCCGGGCAAATACAACGAAGACTGGTGGCAGCTGCGGCGCCAGTACGAGGGCATCTCGTCGCCCATTGCCTCCAAGGCCGGCGATTTCGATGCGGGCGCGAAGAATCACGTGCCGACGAACGTGCCGTACATGCGTTACTTCCTCGCCGACATCCTGCAGTTCCAGTTCTATCGTGCACTGTGCGAGGCAGCCGGCCACAAAGGTCCGTTGTCTCAATGTTCGATCTACGGCAACAAGGAAGCCGGCGCGAAATACTGGAAGATGCTGAGCGAAGGCGCGAGCCGGCCGTGGCAAGAAACACTGAAGGAGCTGACGGGCAAGGACGAGATGGATGCGAGCGCGATCATCGACTACTTCGCGCCGCTTGATGCGTGGCTGAAGGAACAGAACAAGGGCCAGCAGTGCGGCTGGCACTGACGATCAGCGAGCCGCAGCCGGCCCCAATTCGCAAAGTAGTGACGTGCTTGCGGAAACGCTGATCGTCACGCGTTATCCTTGTCGCGAAGCCGTGGCTTTGCGCCATCGGTTGCCTTCAACCAGGGGATTGCCATGCCACGCTGGATCAAGCTGCCCGACAGCCGTTTCATCGACGCCAATCGTGTCGCGTACGTCGGCAAGGTCGACACCTACGCACGCATCGACGAGGACGGCAACGACCTTGGCACCGGCTACGCCGTGAATATCGGTACCGATTTCCCGCGCGAGTCGCAGATCACCGTGACCGGCGCAAAGGAAGAAGTGTTCGCGGTGTTGCGATCGCTGCTCGGCAACACGCCCGAGGGCGTCTGATCGCTGACTCGCCGTCGGCGCGAAGGCGTCGATTCCAAGTGCGTGACGAGCCAGGTCATTCCCCGGTCTTTGCCGGGTGACAACGATGTGCGTCGTCACGCTGTCCCAACAAAACCTACTCGCAAAAGAAAAGGGCTGCATTGCGCAGCCCTTTTCACTTTTCCATAGACCGACCGCGTTGCGCGGCCTGTCGTTTTCCGTTACTGGACCGTCAGCGTGACGTCATCAAGCACGAACGACGTCTGCAACGACGTATCCTCGGTGCCGGTGAACTTGATCACCACAGTCTGGCCGATGTACGCAGCCATGCTGCTCGTGTGCACGACATAGCCGTTCGCGTGGTTGAGGTTCGACCATGTGGCCAGCGTCGCCAGCACGGTGCCGGACGTGTTGGTCACCTGCACGCGCAGCGTGTCGTACGCGACCGAGCCGGTCGTTTCCGCGGTGTCGACGTGCAGGTAGTACTGCAGCGTTGCCGAGGTCTTGCCGGCCGGGATGGTCACTGTCTGCGAGGAAGTGTCGGTATGCGAACGGCCGTAGCCGTCCATCCACGCATCCCACGAGCCCGCATGCGGCGGCTCGGACGTGCTGTTGTTGATCACGCCAGCCGACAGCGTCCACGGCGCGGTCGCGGTGCCATTCTCGAAGCCGGTGTTGCCGAGCAGCTGACTCGATCCGCCACCACCGCCGGATACCGTCACCGGCGCCGAATGCGAATTCTGCGCGCCGCCGTTGTCGGTCACCGTCAACGTCACCGTGTAGGTGCCGTTCGCGGCATAGGTGTGGCTTGGGTTCGTCGCTGTCGACGTGCCGCCATCGCCGAACGTCCACGAGCGCGATGCGATCGTGCCGTCGGAATCGGTCGACGTGTCGGTGAAGTTCGCGGTCAGGCCGCTGGTCGTGAACGTGAAGTTCGCAACCGGCGGAACGTTGCCGCCACCGCCGCCGCCGAGATTGTTGATCGCGACGTTGAGGATCATGCTGCCGCGGCCGCTGCAGAAGTCATAGCCCGCTGCCGCAGTCTCGCCGCTGTTGTTGCCCGACGTGATGTCGTGGAAGTTGCTCGCCGCCAGCGCATAGATCAGCGGCGGTGCAAATCCGAACGACTGTCCCTTGACTGCCAGGACGCGCGCCCACATGCCGGCGAAGATCGGCGCCGACAGGCTCGTTCCGCCAACCTGCTCGGAACCGCCGTTGACGACGATGATCGAGCCCGAGCTCGGGCTGCCGTCGAACGCGACGTCCGCGACACCGCGATGCGTGCCGGAAACGAGCGCGTTCTGCCAGCTCGGCTTCGGCTCGAACGTCGACGGGCTGCCGCCCGTCGCGCCATTGCCGGCGCTGAGATCGTTCCAGACGACTTCGCTGTTCCACGTCGTCGTCGACGCGTCGAGCTTGGTGCCTGCGACCGCGGTCACGAACTGCGACGCGGCGGGCCAGCTCGGCGTGATGCCGCCGTTGCCGCATTCGTCGGCACCGCTATCGCCGGTCGAGATCGAGAACGTCTGTCCCTGCGCGACGGCCTGCGTGAAGATCTGGTCCTGCGAAGCCGCCGAACCATCACCCTGCGCAGATGTTTCGCACTCGCCGAGCGATACGTTGGTGATCTTCACCGCGTTGGCGGTAACGACAGCGTTGAAGTCCGCAGTCAGGTTCGCGTTCGACAAGGTCGGGATGTTGTAGAAGATGATCCGCTGCACCTGGCCGCCGCCCATGCCGACGATATCCTGGCTGTCGAGGTTCCACTCGACGACGCCGCTGGTGTCGGTGCTGGTGCCGTTGGTGTTGACCGTCTGCGTGGTCACCGTCGGCAGGCCATTCTGCGAGGTGAACGTGTTGAGGTCGGTGATCGTCTGCGTGATGCGACCTTGCGTGATGATGCCCACCGGCGTCGCCGATGCGGTCGCAACGCCGCTGCCGCCGTAGATTGACGAGAACTCGGTCGGGTGGTGGCCGATGATCGCATCGGGCGCGTCCGGATTTTGCACACGCGCGAACGTGTGCGCCTGATGAACGTTCTGCAAGCCGAGCACGGCGAGCACGATGTCCTTCAGGCTGGTCGGAATGTGCGCATCTTCGGTATTGGCGAACGCATCGCGGCCATCGGCCGTCTGCACGCGCGCTAGTGTCGTCTGGAACGCCGTCTGCACGATGTCCGCGGTGCCGTCTGCGGAAACCAAGAGGCGATTCGGCGCCACTACGATGTTGCTGAAGCCCGACTGCGTCAGAAAGTCGACGACCGCCTGTGCTTGTTCCGGCGTCGGCGAGTGCTGCGCGAGGAACTGCTCGGTCGGCATCGTGCGCTGCGCTGCATTCGGCTGCGTTGCCGACTGGATGAAGCTGTTGAGCTCAGACGGGTTGCGCAACTTCAGCGAGACTTCGATATGAATCGACTGCGAGAACGGCACCATGCCGTTGATGGCGTCGCCACTGCCGAGTTGCGTGGCGTGTGTCGCGGTGGTCGCCATCGAGGCGACGGGCTGTGCGCTCAATGCCTGATCGGCACCCGCGAGCGCGATGCCGCCAAATACGACGACGGCGGCAACGGACAACGCGGTACGTCGCAAAATATTTCGCGATCTGTGCATTACTGACTCCCTCAATAGATGCATGTTTGTGGATCGCCGGAAAGATCCACACCGCAACTCATGACCGTATCGCCACCCAGCGCATCCATCGGTCCAAACACACCGATCGGTCATCGGGATTCACGCAATCAGGCCGTCAGGCGCGATCCGCGATCCCACGTTCGCAGTGCACTTTCACAGCGGTTTGCGCGGAGGCGCCGCCTTGCCCGAGGAGCCCCACCGCAACAAGGTTTCTAATCCACCTAGCCTTTCAGTTTCCTTTCAACGAGACACGCATATTTCGATAGCCCGATGATGTCGGCGAAACTCGCGCATGCATGTTCATCGCCGTGAAGAAGCGATGAATTGGTCAGACGTACTCATCCGTTGCACTCTTCGACGACGGCGATCCGCCGTATGAATGATCGACGATCCGAAGACGTGCTTACGCTCCGTCCAGAGGATGACTAGATCGCGAAATGCGCTCTGAACCTGAACAAGGAGCGCACTGTAGAAACCGCCGAAGGCTGCTTTCTGCAATTTCCTAAAAAATCACTTCTTGTCCGGCAGCCCGAGCACGATCGGCTGGCCGCCGGCGTTGGTGCCCGTCGCGCGGATCAGCCAGTTGCCATCGAAGCCCCCAAGAGCAGCCGGATTCGGCAGAAGTCCGATTGCCGAGAGATCCGGCGCGGCGCCGATATCGGCGGACAACGCGATCCACGAGCGCGCGGCGAACGGACCCGCATCCGCGCTCGCCGGACGGGAACCAACGTTCGGCGCGGGGTTGGTCAGCGCAATGACCACGTCGCCCGGTCCGTTCACCACGATCGGCACGGGCAACGTGATTGTCGTGAACGCGTCGACCGGAGCCGGCATCGTGTAGCCCTGGTACGAACCCGCCAGCACGGCGCCGTTGCTCGGATCGGTATCGCTGTCCTGATAAACATAGAAATTGATGTGGTCTCCGATTGCGTTCCATCCGGGATCGCTGCCGAAGATGGTCGAGATCGAAGTGATCGTGATCGGAAAATCCTGCGGATCGGGCGTGAAACGATTGAGCCAGACCAGTCCGCAATACGTCGGGCAACCAACGCCGACGAAATTCGTTGTCAGCGAATCGACCTGGAGCGTGCACGTTCCCTGGAAGCAGACGACGCCGAAGCCCTGACCGCCGCTGGTGCCCTTCACCGCGACATACATGTGCGCGTCGGGCGCCGCGCCATTGGCTTCGTGGAAAACGAGTTCGGCGAATTGCGCGCCCGAAAGCGAAGGATCGGTCGTCGCCGTCACTGCGACGGTCGCGGTATCGCTGGTGTCGAATCCGCTCCTGAAGACGGTATCCGCAGCAGCACCCGTGCCGCCGAATGCAAAGCTCGGCGGATCGACCGCGACATCGAATCCGGCCGGCGCGTTGACGCTCACCGTCCACGACGAAGGACCCGGCAGCGCATCACGCAACGTGCGGGTCCACGTGCATGGCGAAGGCGCATCGCATCCGTCGACATTGCGCATCGCGGCGATGTTCAGTGTTTTCGGATCGCCGCCGTGCGCGGGATCGGCGGCGAAATAGTTCGAGTACGTTTCATCAAGGACGAACCCGGCAAGCGCGGCCTTTGACAGATCCGCACGGCCGCCACCGACATCGTCGGCCGTCCACGGCGTCGTAAGATCTTCGCGCGTTCCGTTCGTATCCGCGGTCAGCATCAATGCGGACTTGACCTCCGATGGCGACCATTCCGGGCGTATCGAGCGCAGCAGAGCGGCGGCGCCGGAAATATGCGGCGTCGACATCGACGTGCCGGTGAAATAGCCGTAGTTGTTTTCGGCAGAATCGAGCGCCGCATAGATGTTGATGCCGGGCGCGGTCAGATCGGGTTTGGTGATCGTCGTCAGCACGTCCGGCCCGCGCAGGCTGAACCCTGCGAGCACATCGCCCTGCCGCGTCGCTGGCACAAAGTCGACGGTGACAGATGTAGGCGAACTCGCATCGATGAATCCGACGTAGGCCAGCCCATCGGCCTGGAGGATGCTGTACGCGGGCAGCGTCGCGCCGCCGACGCCCATGTACACGTAGCCGTCCTGATTGTTGTAGACGACCGCGAGCAGCGCGCCCGACGCCTGCGCGTTGTCTATCTTCTCTTCGTACGTGCAGTTGCCGCGCTCGAGCAATGCAACCGCGCCGTTGAAATATCCGGGCGGAAATCCGCCGTTCACCGTGCAGCCGATCGGGTTGTCGGCGTAATAGCGGATCGGCACGCCGCTGAATGGCTGACCGGTATCAAGGCCCGATCCAGGCAGCATCAAAGTGCCCACGGTGTTTGCCGGCGGCACGCCAGGACCGGTCGCGCTCATCGATCCATTGCCGGACACGTTTTCATCGTGCGTCGAAGCCGCGATGGTCGCGACCCACGGACTGATATTCGAAACGCGGCCGCCCGGATCGTTGCAGCCGGGCCGCGTATTGCCCGCGGCCGCGGCGACAAACACGTCCGCACCGAGTGCTTCGAGCCAGATCTCGTCGCCGTCGCTCCACGGCGAATCTCCCGGGAGACTTCCGCAATTCGGACCGATCGAGAAATTGGCAACATCGACGCTATCGATGATTGCGTTCTCGATGCCGGCCGTGATCGCGGCATCCGTGCAGCCCGCGTCGAGGGTGCAGACTTTGTACGTGCGCAGGTGCGCGCACGGTGCAACGCCGGACATGAACGTGTGCGGCGGCGGAATCGTCGGCGGCGGATCCGCGCTCGCATCGAGCGTGTTGCCGACCGCCGTGCTGGCGGTGTGCACGCCATGACCATTGCCGGGATCGACTTCCGGATCCGGCCCGTTGCAGAGCCCGTTCGTGTCCGTCGTCGAACAATCCGCCGCGCTCAAGAGCTTGTGGCCCGTCGATCCGAAACCGCAGGTCGCGTCATCGGCGAACGACGGATGCACGCTGTTGATGCCCGAGTCGATATCGCCGACGACAACGCCTTCGCCGCGATTGCCGATTCCGCCAGGCACCGCGCTGCCGTTCCAAACCGAATCCGCACCGATGAATTCCGGGCCGCGATAGGTTTCGAGCGCGAACACGCGCGAAGCGCGCACGGACGCGACACCCGGCAGGCGCGCGACGCGCGATGCTTCGTCCGGCGTCAACGTCAAGGCGGCGCCGTTCATCGTGATCGCGTAGCTGTGCGTTGCCGAGAGAGTACGTCCCAGTGCCTGCGAAATTGCGGCGAGGTGCAGCGAGCGCTGCTGGGCAAGATAGGCCTGGTATGCCCGCGCCGCCGTCGAACGCGTGTCGAGCTTGCGAGTGCGGGTCGACTGGATCGCCGTCGCGGGAATACCCGAGATGCCACCCGAGTAGTGCAGCACACCGGGTTCCTCGAAACGGATGAGGTAAGTCTGTGCACCTGACGACGCGCTCGCGATCCGAGCGGGTGCGGTGCTCAGCGAAACCGCAGCGGCGGCTTCGGCGCCAGCTTCGACCAGCGCAATGGCGATCGCGGCGACCAGCGTCGTGATGCGCGTGTTTCTCATGACAGCTTCCTGCTCAACGATTCCCCGCCTTCGAATACGCGAGACGGCCCCGCGAGCGGACATTAGATTACGCCATGCCGACGTGATCGCGCAGTCAGGTTCAGGCTGCCATGAGTCCAAAAAAAGAGGCGGGGTTTCCCCCGCCTCCTGAATCGTACCGGATGCCTTGGTCTTATGAATGACCCACGGCTTACGGATGACCCTCGACCGCTACGTAGATATGCATATCGGGTGAAAGGCCGTTCGCTTCATGGAACACGATCTCGGCAAATGTCACCTGGTTCAGCGCCGAGGACGGCGTCGCGGTGATGGTCAGCGTCTGGAATTCCGGCAGCGGCGGCAATGTCGTGTTGTCGAAACCATCGCCGAAGATGCGATCACCGAGTCCGGTGAAGGCGAAGCTCGGCGGATCGACGGTCACATCGAGCCCCGTGGGATTGTTGACCGTGACGCTCCAATTCGCCGCCGCGCCCGACGCGTTGCGGATCACGCGCGTCCAGTTGCAGGAGCCGACGCAGTTCACGTTGCGCGCGCTCGCCAGGTTCAGCGTGGATTCGTCCCCACCGGGTGGCTCGGCGGCAACGAAGTTGTCGAAGGTTTCGTTCAGCACGAAACCGGCAAGCGCTGCCTTGGTCAGGTCGACGCGGCCGCCGCCCACATCGTCCGGCGTCCATGAGGTCGTGAGGTCTTCTTCATGACCGTCGATGAACGCGGTCAACATCAGCGCGGATTTGACTTCCTGCGGCGTCCAGTCCGGATGCGCGGCGCGCAGAAGCGTGCCCGATCCGGCCGTGTGCGGCGTCGCCATCGAGGTGCCGCTGAGATAACCATAGCTTCCGGACGCGGTATCGAGGGCGGCGTAGATGTTGACGCCGGGTGCCCCGATGTCGGGCTTGGTAACCCCATCGAACGGGCTCGGCGCCGGGCCGCGCAGGCTGAAGCCCGCAAGCACGTCGCCTTGCTGCACGGCGGGGTTGAAATCGACGATCGTGTCGGCCGGACTGTTCGCATCCATGAACGTTTCGAGGTTCGTGCCGTCCACCTGCAGGATGCTGTACGCCGGCAGAGTCGCAGCGCCAACCGACATGTTTATCACGCCGGTCGTGTTGTTGTAGATGACCGCGACGAGCGCGCCGGCGCCCTGTGCATTGTCGATCTTCTCTTCGAAGGTGCAGGTTCCGCGCGAAATCAGCGCCACCGCGCCATCGAAAAAGTCGGCGGGGAATCCGCCGCTCGCGGTGCAACCGAGCTCGTTCGTCGCGTAGTGACGAATCGGAACCGAGGTGAGCGCCGTGCCGGCGTTGAGACCCGAACCCGGGTTCAGCGAAATGTTCTGCGTGTTCGGCGGAGGCGAGCCGGGACCGGTCGTGTTGAGAAGACCGCTGCCGGAGACGTTGAGATCATGCGTGGTCGCCGCAACCGAAGCGACCCACGGGCCGAGATGGTTTACGGCGCCGACCGGATCGGTGATCGTCGCACCGGTATTGCCGGCCGCTGCGGCGACGAAGATATCTGCGCCGACCGCATCGAGGAATGTGCGATCGCTGTCGTTCCAGGGATCCGTACCGCCGGAGATCGAGAACGTGATCACGTCGACCTGATCGGCGATCGCGGCTTCCGTCGCGGCCTGGATCGCCGCGCCCGTGCAGTTGTTGGTCGCGCAGACCTTGTACGTGCGAAGGCTTGCGCACGACGCAACACCCGACATGGTCGTGAAGGGCGGCGGGATCACCGGCGGTGGAACTGCCGTCCCGTCGAGCGTGTTGCCGACTGCGGTGCTCGCGGTGTGCACGCCGTGTCCGTTGCCGTCGTTGGCTTCGGGATTGGTGCCGATGCACTGGCCGGCCCCGTTCGTGGTCAGACAGTCGACCGCACTCAGGAGCTTGTGGTTGGTCGGGCCGAACACGCCGCAGGTGGGATCGTCGGCGAACGACGGATGCGTGCTGTTGATGCCCGTATCGATATCGGCAACGACGACGCCCTGCCCGCGCGTGCCGATGCCGCCGGGAACGTCGGTGCCGTCCCAGATGCTCGGCGCGCCGATGAATTCGGGTCCGTGATAGGTCGCCAGCGGGAATTCGCCCGCACGCCGCACGCCGGCGACGCCGGGCAGCGTGGCGATGTTCGCGGCTTCGGCAGCGGAAAGCTCCGCGGCGACGCCGTTCATCGTGATCAGATAACTGTGCGTAACATCGAGCGAGCGGCCGATCGCCTGGGCGATGGCCTGCAGATGCGAATCACGCTGCGTCTGCAGAAACGCCTTGTACGATTCGGCGGCGCTGGTGTGCACGTCGAGCTTCTTCTGGCCGAGCGCTTTGGGCGCGGTCGCGCGAATGCCCTGCGTTCCGCCGGAATAGTGCAGCAAACCGGGCTCGCTGAAGCGGATGATGTAGCTTTCGCGGGTGCTGGCCTGCGTCTGCGTCGCGGCTTGCGCACCAGGGCGCGAGGCGGCGTATGCGACGGGCGAAATGCTGGCGCCGATCAGCGCGATGCCGATCGCAGACGCCAGGGTCGTGAAGCGAAGCGTGTTCCCCATATCGATTGATCTCCACTTTCGGATGCGCAAGAAAGACGTGCTGCGCCATGGCGACAGCACGATAGACAGGCAAGAGAGAAAAAACCGGACGTCCGGCGCGACCTGCGCCGAGGCTTATAGCATCGCGCTGTGGTCGGTGGAAGTAGTCTTGGGCTTGTCGCGACAATACGGCAACGTATCTCCGTCCGCAGACGGATGCTTACAAAACTCAGCTGAAAAACCGCTCCACGTCGGCCAGCGAACGTGTCCGCGGCAACGGCGGCAGGCTGGCCAGGAACAGGCGGCCATAACTACGCGACATGAGGCGCGGATCGCACAGCACCAGCACGCCGCGATCGTACACATCGCGGATCAGTCGTCCCGCGCCCTGCTTCAGCGCGATGACCGCGGCGGGGATCTGCCAGTCGGTGAACGGGTTGCCGCCGGCCTCGCGCAACGCGTCGAGCCGTGCGACGAGCACCGGATCGTCGGGCGCGGCGAACGGCAATTTGTCGATGACGACGACGCTCAACGCTTCGCCGACGACATCCACGCCTTCCCAGAAACTGGCAGCTCCCAGCAACACACCGTTTCCGGAGGCGCGAAAATCGGTCAGAAGCCGGTGTCTTGGAGCGGTACCCTGAACGAACAGCGGAAAATCGACGCGCTGCGGAAGGATCTCGGCAGCCCGCCGGAGCGCGCGATGCGAAGTAAAAAGAAGGAAGGCACGGCCACGCGAAGCTTCGAGCACCGGCAGGACCGCATCCAGCACGCGGTCGATGTAGTCCGGCATCGCCGGATCGGGCAAACCTTGCGGCAGATACGCCAGCGCCTGGCGCGCGTAGTCGAAAGGACTGTCGAGCGAGAGAGTTTGCGGATCTTCGAGACCGAGCTGCCGCGCGAAATGCTCGAAACGGCCGGCGACCGAAAGCGTCGCCGATGTGAAGATCCACGCGGCATGACTTTGCGCCCGCAATTCGCGCAGCGGCTGCGATAGATCGAGCGGCGTCGCATGAAAAGCGAAACCGTGCGCGCTCAATTCATACCAGTGCACCGAATCGCGACTGCCCGAATCGCAGACTTGTGTAAGACGCGCCGCCTGCATCTCGGCACGCTCGTGCACGCTCGCAAGGCCGCGGCTGCGCTCGGCATGTTTGCCGAGCGTGTCGGCGAGCGCGGTGAGCGCTTCGCGCAACGCCGCAAGTTCAAGATCGACCTCGGCATCGTGTTCGACCTGCGTCATCGCGCCCTTGGCCGGAAAGCGATCGAGCGCAAGCCGGAGCCGCTTGATGCCGAGGTTCAACGCGTCGATCGGTGCCTGCAGCAACGCCAGCGCGCCGCCGATGCCGGCACATTCCGCGAGCGCGTCGCCGGCAAGCTCGCCGAGCTGACGCGCGGACAGCGACACCGAGAAAAACTGGCCGGCGAGCTCGGGAATCTGGTGCGCCTCGTCGAGGATGAACGCGTGCGCGCCGGGCAGGATTTCGCCGAATCCTTCCTGCTTGATTGCAAGATCGGCGAACAGGAGATGATGGTTGACGACGACGAGATCGGCTTCCTGCGCCGCGCGACGTGCCTTGACGACGAAGCAGTCGTTGAAGAACGGACAATCCGCGCCGAGACAATTTTCTGTCGTCGAGGTGACGCGCGGCCAGACCGGCGAATCCTCAGCAATCTCGGCAAGCTCCGCACGATCGCCGCTGCGTGTCTGCGCCGACCAGGCATGGATCGACTGCAGCTGCGCGACCTGATCGCGGCTTGCGAAACGCCCTTCGTGCCGCGCCTGATCGAGCCGGTGCAGACAAAGATAGTTCGCGCGGCCCTTCAGAATCGCTGCCGACAGCCGTGCGCCAAGCACCGCGCGCACCTGCGGCAGATCACGATGGAAGAGTTGATCCTGCAGCGTCTTCGTGCCGGTCGAGACGATGATGCGTTTGCCCGAAATCAGCGCAGGCACGAGATATGCGAACGTCTTGCCGGTGCCGGTACCTGCTTCCGCGATCAGCATCTGGCGATCTGCAATCGCCGCTTCGACCGCCGATGCCATCGACTGTTGCGAGGCGCGTGGCGCGAATCCGGGAATCTCGCGCGCGAACGGACCCTCGGGACCGAGCAGCTCGGCTGCGCCGGCGATGGAATCGCTGACGGTCATGCGCTTGCGGGCGTCAGTTGCGAATCAGCGGCGATCGCGGCATCGGTGCGCGACAGTGCGAGCGCAACACAAAGCGCGTTGAGCCATTTGCCGACACGCTGCCAAGCGAAATCGCGCCGAGCCTCACATGCGCACCGGCGGCGCGATGCGGCATTCCTTCAACCGTTGTTTCGCCTGCGCCTGGGTCGCGGCATCGTTGAACACGATGCGCGCTTCGACCACCGTCTGCCAGTTGCGCGCGCAGAGGCTGCCGACTTTCGGGCCCAGCGTGAAGCTCTTGATCGCCAGTGCCTCGGCGTCTTTCCAGTTGCCACGCAGACCTTCGACTTCGGCCTGATACTGCAAAATGTCCGGTGCATCGGGCGCGAGCTTCAGTGCGCGCGATGTCGCGTCCGCCGCCGCGTCGTAATTCTTCGCGGTCTCCGCCGCATGCGCCTGCTTGAGGAATCCCTCGATCGCAGGATCGCGCAGCGGCTGCACCTGCACGGCGGAATCCATGCCCATGCCCGCGGCGCGGATCGCGCCGACCGGATCGTGATCGGAGACCGGCGCTTTCGTCGCGACCGGCGAAGGCGCACTCGGCTCCATGCACGCACTGAGCGCGAGCGAACCCGCGACCGTGAATGCGCGAATGAATAAACCTGCATTGATGGCAAAAAGTGTGGGCATGCGAATGGCGATATCGACTCTCATGCGGTGAAAAATACACGAATGCGTGTTAACGGGTGATACATGGACTTTTTGTTGAATCTACGCCGTGTTCCGCTTCGCCGGGACGCGAGATGTAGGCAACCGAGCTCGGTCACTGTTCCTGCGGGTTCGCCTCGTCGCCGCGAAACCAGTTCTTGAGCTCATCCAGCGGGCAGTGCTCCTCGTCCTCAGGCGCATAACCTTGCGCAAACGGCAACTCGCGCGCGCCGCGGCACGCCGAATCGGTACGTTTTCCGGACGTACCATCGACGAATGCGAGCTCGGTACCGTCTTTCGGCACGTCGAGCGGAGCCGCGGGCATGCGCTTCATGAGCTCGATCCAGACTCGAAGCGCGCCGGTCGCGCCCATCAGGCCGGTCGGTTTGTTGTCGTCACGGCCGACCCACACGACCGCGAGCTGCGCACCGGTGAATCCAGCAAACCACGAATCGCGCTGCGTGTCGCTCGTGCCAGTCTTTCCGGCCGCGTGCAGATTGCCCAGACCAGATTCCGCGATCGAATGCGCGGTTCCGCTGATCGC
>DASYJJ010000087.1:0-9159 GCA_035996605.1 Rhodanobacteraceae bacterium | reverse complement strand
TCGTGCCGGAGCTGATGCGCCATGGCCGCGTGCGCCGCGCCTCGCTCGGGATCAGCGCACAGAACCTGCGCCTGCCGCGCCGTTATGTCCGTTACTTCGATCTGGCGATGGCTTCGGCGGTGCGCGTCGTCGAGGTTGCTGAAGGCGGTCCGGCAGGGCAGGCCGGTGTGCAGACAGGCGACATCCTCGTCCGTTTCGGCGAACACGACGTCGACGGTATTGACACCCTGCATCGCGTGCTCGGCGCCGATCGCATCGGCAACCGGGTCGATATTGCGGTGCTGCGTCGCGATCGACAGCTCGCGCTGTCGCTGGTGCCGACGGAGCTGTCGAACGGATAGTCGCCGTGCGGCGTCCCCTATTCGAACCCCCAGCCGAAGATCGTATCGTTCGAATAGATCGCGCTCGCAACCTGTCCCGGCGCACCGTTTCCGGAGCCCGCACTGGTCGTGCCGATCGCCTTCAGATAGAACGGCGCGCCGTGCACGTCGTAGCTCGCGCTGGCCTGCCAGCCGTTTGCGATGCGCGTCATCGGCCCGACCACGCTGAAATTCATGCCGTCGCTCGAATGCCACAACAGCGGCACTTGCGCGAGCTCGGCTCCATCGCCAAGGCGATACCACGCGACATCTACGCTCGCGCCATTGGGCGTTACGACGAGCACGCTCGACGCATAGTCGCCGGTCGTCACACGAGCCATGTATTGGCGCGCGAGTCCATTCGCGAGCGTGAAGTTTCCGATCGCGACACACTTGCCGTCGGGCTGCTCCGCGATGCCGTTGACGTAACCGTTTGGATCACCCGCGTTGAAGTTGAAGTTCATGTCGGAGAACGTCGTGTCGAGCGTGCCGTCGGAGTTCAGGCGCGCTAGCCCGTGACGCGGCTGTCCGCCCGCGCTCTCGAAGACGCCGCCGATGAGAATCTTGCCGTTTGGCTGCAGTGCGAGCGTGTCGATGCTCGAATCGGTCTGCGCGCTGGCGAAACCTGCTGCCGGTGCGCCGTTGATGTCGAGCTTGCGCACGATGTCGTTGCCGCCCTCGGCGACGTAGATCGATCCGTCCGGCGCGACGATGATCGCTGCCGGCAGGATGTCCTCCGTCGTGTCCGGAAAGCTTGGGTCGAACGTCCCGTCGCTCGAATAGCGTGCGAAGTAGAAATGCGTCGTGCCGCCTGCCTGAGAGAAGTATCCGCCGATCAGGATGCGGCCGTCCGCCTGCAGCGCGACGGAACGCGCGACGTTGCAGCAGAGCTGCGGATCGGCAAAGCTGCTGTCGAATGCGCCGTTCGCATCGAGACGTGCGAAGTAGTTCTGCGTGTGCGTGCCGATCTGCGTGAAGTCGCCCGCGGCGAGAATGCGGCCGTCCGGCTGCACGGCGATCGCCCACACGTTGCTGTTGAAGCCGGGATCGCCGAACGTCGTGTCGAGCGTGCCGTCCGCGTTGAGCCGTGCCATCGAAAGCCGCGGCTCGCCGGCCACGGTGGTGAATCCGCCACCGATCAGGATTTTGCCGTCCGGTTGCACCGCGAGCGTTGTCACTTCGCTGTTGGCGCCGGGATTGGAGAACGTCGTGTCGACCGATCCGTCCAGACTGAGGCGCGCGACACCATGTTGCGTCGCAGATCCGACCTGAAAAAAACTGCCGACGATGAGGATCTTGCCATCGGCTTGTGCGGTGACCGAAGCCGGCGGCACCTCTGGCACCGGGTTGTACGCATCGATGCTCTGGCCGGAAGCAAGGTCGCTGGCCAGCAGCAGAACGAGGTTGATCCATGTGATATGTCGCATCAAAAAATCTCCTTGGTGTCAGTGATGATCCACCGGCGCATCCTCTCGAACGACGACGAAGCTGCCGTCCCACGTGCCGTCGTAATCTCCGGATTTGATGTAGTTGTGATCGGAACCTGCGTAGCGCGCTTGGCCCGGGCGTATTTCTATGATCACTTCGCCGCCATCCTTCGCGTGGATCACGCCGGCGTGCACAGCTGCCGTGCAGATCGATGAGTCGTCGGTGTACGGCCCGCTGCCGGCGACGCGGCTTCGCATCGGTTTGCCCGGCGGACAACGGAAGGCGTAACGCTCGCCGTTCATGCCGCGAAGGTCGAGATCGAGCGGGCTCGTTTGCCAATCGATCTGCGCGGAGACTCCTACTGAACCTTTTGGCGCGCGCGGGTTCGGCTCGGCGGCCGACGCGTTGTGCAGAGCGAGCGCCGACAAGAACACAAACGCACATGCGGCGACGGCAGTCGATGCGCTCGAGCCGCCTGGGGACTGCAGGTCCATCGGATCTCCTCGTAGATGCAGCGTCGCGCTCGGCATCACGGCAGCGCGAACAGCCGGTTGCAGATCGCGCCGAGTTTTTGAGCGAGCGCTTCTCCGCTCGTCTTTGCCGCGAACGGCGGCATCACGTCGATGCTGCACATGCGATTGGCGCCCTTGGCGGCCTCGATGCCTATGGCCGTCCGGACGGCTTTGTCGCCAACGCCAGCAAGGGGTACCGGATCGGTCAGGTACTTCATGTGTGCGTCGAGGCCCGTCGTGCCGGCGCCCATCAGCGTGATGCTGATGCTGGCGAAATCGCGGGTCTTGTAGCTGCACGACTGCGGGCTCAGCGTCTTGCTCTGTCCCGCGGGATCCTTGAGGATTTCCGCGACCACCGCTGGCGTCAGATAGGTATCGCAGGCGCTTGCGCCATTGGCGATCCAGATGCCGCCCGTCGAAGAAGCCTGCGTGGGTGCCGGTGCCTGTGACGCGGCGCGTTGACTGCCGCCGGATGTCGATGCGTTCTGTGTGCATGAGGCAAGCACGAAGCACGCACCAGCGATGAGCATCCAATGCGACGATGATGAAATTGGTTTCATGGGACTCCTCGAAAGTTCTCTGCGAAGGCTCAATGCCGAACTCATATTCATGTTTTGCCGAAGCAAGCAGGCGACGAGCGCGCCCTGCACACTTGCCGATTCGCCGCACAACTTCCTTTCCTTTCGGCTGGAATTTTTCTGGCAGATTTCCTGCCTGCACCAAACAGGCGTCAGCCGAGGAGCCGCGTGCCGAATCCGATCCACGTGGGTGTCGAGAGCAGAGGGAGCGCGAGATGGAAGATGCCGATGAAGAGGCCGCCGCCCCAAGCAAACGCCGGATGCAGGCGACGATGTCGCAGCGTGTCGATGCCGACGCATACGATCACGAAAGCATCGAGCCCGAGCATGATCAGGCCATTGCTCATGAAGTCGACCGGTAAGCGTGCCAGTACGGAAGGCAACATGCAGGCGATGGTCAGCACCATCAGCCGCTTGTGATAGTCGGTTCGCCGTCGGAGCAGAATCGCCAGAGTCACAAGCGCTGCGAAGAACAGCATCTGGATCAGCTCGAGACCGGCAATCGTGACCAGCATCGGCCCGTCTGGCGCGTGCGCGCGCACTTCGCGCGCGGCGGCATGCACCGTGGTCACGGAACCCAGCAGCACGACCAAGGCCGCCCAGCCGGCGCCGAAAACACCGAGCCGACGATGCCATTGCACGCGATGCGCGGCGACGAGGCCGGACTGGACGGCGAGCAGTACGACCCATCCCGACATCACCGCGCCATGGATATGCAACAGAAGCGGCAGCGCCGGCGTACCGAACAGCAATTTCAGGTAAAAGCTATGCGCGAACACCCAGAACACGAGCGCGACGAACACCAGACTGATGACGACGTAGAAACGGCGTTCGAAATTCCGGCTTTGGTTTCCGACGAGTGCGTTCATGCGTCTTATCCGTGGCAACGCGTTTTGGATGAAAAGAAGTCAGGCCCGTATGGCAGGCGAGGGCATTCACAGCGGCTCATCGACGTTCTCCGGCTCTCCACCGTTAAAAAACCGCGATCGCGAAGCGGCCGAGGAACGCCGCGCCGGTGTTCTGCAGCGTCGTCTCGACCAGTACTTGCGTGCTCGCTATGCCGCAGCGGGAATTGCTCGAATCACATGAGCTCACCGCAATGTTCGGATCGATCGATGAGACCATGTCGAAGCGATCGTTCACCTGGAAATGGAAATCGACGATCGTCGAATTGCCCGCACCGCCTGCGTTGGATACCGTGAATCCGCACGGAGGCGTTGTTGCGGTGGTCGCCGGAAGTTGCGAGTTGAAACAACGCAGGAACTGCAATGAGTTGGGGTCGACGTACACGAACGCTTTTGCCCAGCCGCTTTGATTGCGTGCCTGCTGCGTCGGTCCATCGGTCGCCATTGCGTAACCGCTGTTGCTGTGTGCGAAAACGCCAACGCCGGCGACGCTCGATCCGTACATGCCGAAATTGTTTCCGTCTCCGATTCCGGAAGTTCCGGCGTACGCACCGGTGCCGCTGAAACTCGTGTGACCCTGCACACCGTCGTTGTGGTTGCTGAGGCCGAGCACGCCGAAGCCGCCGTCGCTGTCGCCGAGAACGCCGGTATGTGTCGGAGCTCCGAGGTTGCTTCCCGCGCCAGCGCGTCCGGCCACGCCGTAACCAGAACCGTTCGAAGAGCCGCCATAGACACCGCTCGCCGCGCCCGCTGTAAGACCGACGACGCCGTTTCCGCTGCCGGTGTTGGTCGCCGAGAACGCAGCAGTCGGATCGGAACCGGAACCAGCGAACGGAAGCGAGATCGGCGGCCCCTGTGGTCCCGCAGGACCGGTGGGTCCTTGTGGACCGACATCGCCTTGGGGTCCGGCCGGCCCCGTAGGACCCTGTGGTCCTTGCGGTCCCTGCGGTCCGGGATTTCCACTCAACGCGTAGAGCGCATACGGCACGGCGCTCAGCGATTGCCGCGGTGACAGCACCGTAAAGGCGCCGTTCGATCCGCCCGGGCGCACGCGCACCTCGACGAACAGCGCTTGGCCGTTGAACGGCACATCGGTGAAATCGATCGAAACGTTGACGAGGCCCGCGAGGACGCCGACATCGCTCGAGTCGATCGTATCGATGGCCGTGCCACCGTTCGGCGCAGTGAAGAGCGCAAACTCGAAATCGTAACTGCCACTCGCCGGTGTGCCGTCGTCCGTGAGATCGCCTTGATAAGTGAAGGCACTGCCGACGGCTTGCGCCGCAAGATTCTCGACGCCGAACGTGAAGAGTGCAGTGAGCACGAACAGGAAAACGCGCATGGTGATGTCCCTCACGGATCGAAACCGTTGCGGAAAATGACGTCGGAGGCAGGTGCGAGAGGTCCCCAGAACCCGTCGTAGAGTCGATATCCGGCGGCGTCGAGCACCGTGGTCGCCGGCTGGCCGGCGGCTCCGCTCAACTGGAACGCGCCGCCGCTGAGCGTCGCGCCTCCGCCCGCGATGACCGATCGCGTGATGACGTAGGAGCCGCCGCCCGATTGCGCGGACGCCGCCAGAGAAAACACCGCCAGACCCGTGAACGCGATCGCGCTCATTCGTTGCATGTCGTGTCCCTCCCTCGGTCGCCGCGCAATCGCTTCGCCCGCAGCGGCTGCAGGTCGGCCGGCCGCGCCGTTCATGATCGATCGCTGTCTTGCCTGACTTGAGGAGTCGCAATCGGCCGACCTCGGCAGACAATCGCGCCGTGCCACGCGCATGTCGTTGCCGTGCGACTGGTATTTTTCTGGCAGAATTCCTGCCGCCTTCTTCTTCGGCCAAGTCAATGTCGGCGCTGCAAAAGCCGATCTATCGTTTTGGCGAATTCGAGCTCGATCCGGATGAGCGCCGCCTGCTCGCACATGGCGCGGCGGTAACGCTGACGCCCAAGGTCTTCGATACGCTGGTGCTTCTGGTCGAGCGCGCCGGCCACGCCATCAGCAAGGACGAGCTGATGCGCGCGCTCTGGCCGCGCGGATTCGTCGACGAATCCAACCTCACCAAGCACATCTGGCTGATCAGAAAGGCGCTCGGCGTGGGCGAAAACGATACGCGCTGGATCGAAACGGTGCCCAAACTCGGCTATCGTTTTGTTGCGCCGGTGCAGCGCATCGCGCGCGAGGAAGCATTGCCCGTCACCGTTGGCGACGCCGACGCCGAAGCATCGGCGCATAGAGTCTCGCCGCTCACGCCGGAACGGAAATCCGTATCCGACGCAAAGTCCGCGGACGACGCGCCGATCGCCGAGCGCGAAATGGCACGACAGCATGTCCCAGCCACACTTTCCTCGCTGCCGGTCTCTCGCCGCTGGATCGGCGCCGCAGGGACGGCGATCGTCATCGCTCTGGCCGTGGTGTGGTTTGTCATTCGCGATCATTCCGCAAACGTGGCGACGACCGCGGATGCTCGGGGGAGTGCCGTCGCGATTGTCGAATTCAGCAATCTTTCTCAGAACGCGAAGGACTCGTGGCTGGGTCCTGCGCTCGGTGAAATGCTTGCGACGGAAATCACCGCCGGCGGCCGCATGTATGCGCTGCCCGATGAGCTCGTGAGACCTGCGCGCGCTGATCTTGCTGCGCCGCTCGCGGGCGGGTATGCGGCGCAGAGTCTGGCGACTCTGCGCCGACGTCTTGGCGCGGACTACGTGCTGAGCGGCGGTTACGTGGTCGCGGGTTCTTCGGATCAGCCGCGCGTTCGACTCGATCTCGCACTGCAGGACGCGCGTACCGGTGCGACGGTTGCGAATCTCGCGCGCGACGCGGCGCTCTCGGATCTGCCCGCGCTGGTCGCGGAAGCCGGCTCGGGCTTGCGCGAACACCTCGGCGTCGAAGCGACGAGCCGCGGCGCATTGCAGCAGGTTGCCAACGCGCAGCCGCCGACGGCTGATGTCGCCCGGCGCATTGGCTTCGCGCTCGACGCGCTTCATCGCGACGATCCGGCGCGTGCGCGCGACGAACTGCTCGATGCGATCGCACAGGCGCCGGGCTATGCGCCGGCGTACAGCTATCTCGCGCAGGCCTGGTCGGCGCTGGGCTACGGCGTCAAGGCCGCAGCGGCCGCGGATCAGGCCGCCGCGCATGCGGCGGGCTTGCCGGAAGAGCAACGGTTGCAAATCGAGTTGCAGCAACAGGCGACACAACGTGCGTGGGACAAAGCGGCGGCGACGGCGCGCGCGCTGGTGAGTTTGCGTCCGGAGAATCCGGACTATCGTCTGCGCCTGATCCAGTTGCTGCTCAGCGCGCACGAGGATGCCGGCGCCGACGCGGCGCTTGGCGATCTGCGCAAACTCGTCGACGCAGCAAAGGATCCGCGCATCGAGCTCGCCGCGGCCGACATAGCATCCGCGCGCGACGACACGAAAGGCGCGGCAGTGCATGCGCGCCAAGCGCTCGCACTCGCCGAGGCGCGCGACGAAGCAGGCCAGATCGCCGCAGCTCAGGCGCAGCTTGGTGCCGCGCTCGGCTATCTTGGCGACAGCAATGCGCAGATCCAGTTGAGAAAGGCGATCGCGACCTATCAGCAGAACGGCAATCCGGCAGGCGAGGCATCGGCGCGCGAAAGTCTCGGCAAGAGCCTGGCTGGATCAGGTCAAGGCGACGCGGCGCGCGAGGAATATCAGCGTGCCATGGCGATCTATCAGGGCATCGGCGATCTCGGCGGCACGACGACGGTCTACTCGGATCTTGCGCGGATGTTATGGAGCGCGGGCGATCGCGACGCCGCTTCGACCGCGGCGCGGCATGTCGTGGAACTCGCTCGCGAAACCGGAGATCTGCGCATGCAGGCGTGGGGTTTGCAGGCACTGACGACGGCGGACTCCGATGAATCGGCAAGCGATGCGGTGATCCAGGGTTTCCGCGACGTGCTTGCGCTCGATGAGAAGACGGCCAACAAGGGCGGCACCGTCTGGGCGCTCGCCAACTACGCCGATGTGCTGCGCCTGCGCGGCGATCTCTCTGCCGCCGAAGAAGCCTGCAAGCGCGCGATGAGTGCGGTCAAGGACATCAGCGATCCGCAATTCACGCTGCTCATCACATTCAATTGCGCCCAGATCGCGCTCGATCGCGGCGATCTTGCGTTGGCGGAGGATGGACTCGACAAAGTGATGGCGCTGGCCAAGAGCGTTGAGGACTCCCTCCAGCAGGCGAACGTTGAGCTGACTCTTGCACAAATCGCCATCGGGCGGCGTCGCTTCGCCGATGCGCGTCCGCGACTGGAGCGTGCGGCGCAAATTTCCGAGAAAGCCGAAGCCCACACCGGGACGGCGAACGCGGAAGCGCTGCTCGCGCTCTGCGCCGATGCACTTGGCGACACCTCTGCGCGTGATGGCGCAGTCGCGCGCGCGCGCGAACTGCGGCGCGGCATCACCGAGCGTCAGGAAGTATTCGCAGTGGACATCGCTCTCGCGCTTATTCGCGCACATGCGGGCGATGCCGGTGCAGTCGGCGATCTGCGCGCACTCGCCGAAGATGCCGATCGCCGCCAGTGGCTCGGCTGGTCATTGGAAAGTCGGCTCGCAGCCCTCGATGCATTGCGATTGCAGCACGATCCCGCCGCCGCAGCGTTGAGCGCAGAGATCGCCAAGACGGCGCACGAACACGGATTCGGCTGGGTCTTGACGCGATTGGGCGACGGGAGCAGCGACGCGGTTGCTTCGCAGCACTGACGAGGCGAAGGAGCCTCGCTGCCGCCTCGAAATCACATTTCGCGATCGCCGATCAGCACGATATCGGCCGCACGCAGCGCAAACAGGCCGACGGTGACGACGCCGGCGATCTGATCGAGATCGCGTTCCATCGCGACCGGATCCGCGATCTGCCAGCCGTGTACGTCGATGATCGCGTTGCCGTTGTCGGTGACGACGCCTTCGCGCCATGTGGGTCGTCCGCCGCGACGAATGATTTCACGCGACACGTAGCTGCGCGCCATCGGAATCACCTCGATCGGCAGCGGAAAGCGGCCGAGCACGTCGACGCGCTTTGCAGCGTCGATGATGCAGACGAATTTCGTTGCCACGGCTGCAATGATCTTTTCGCGCGTGAGTGCACCGCCGCCGCCCTTGATGAGATGCTTGCCGGAATCGCATTCGTCCGCACCATCGACGTACACCGGAATCGTTTCCACGTCGTTGAGATCGAGAACCGCGATGCCGCGTTCCTTGAGGAGGCGCGTCGATTGTTCGGAGCTCGATACCACGCCGTTGATCTCCGATTTGCGTTCGGCGAGCGCATCGATGAAATGCGCGACGGTCGAGCCGGTGCCGACGCCGACGATGCGGCAGCCTTCGACGTAGCGCATCGCCGTGCGCGCAGCCAGGCG
>DASYJJ010000086.1:0-2381 GCA_035996605.1 Rhodanobacteraceae bacterium | reverse complement strand
TTCGACCTCGGCGTGCATCGTCGTGGTGTCGAAGTCGCCGACGATGACGAGCGTGGCGTTGTTCGGGACGTACCAGGTGGCAGCAAATGTTTTGAGCGAATCGCGCGTGACCTTCTTGATGGCCGCGGGCGCCGGGACCGTGAATCCGTACGGATGCGCGCCGAAGAGAGCTTTGTCCATCTGCTCCTGCGCCAGAAAGTCGGGCGTCGATCGCTCCTCTTCGATCTCCTGCGCGAAGTTCGTTTTTGCCAGCGCCACCTCGGACTGCGGATACGCTGGATGCCGCGCCACGTCGCTGATGAGATCGAGCAATTTCGGCGCGAAGTCGGACAGCGACGTCGCCGTCATGGTGGTGGCGTCATTGTCGACGCCGATCGAAAGCGCGCCGCCGATGGAGCGCAGCTCTTCCTTGAGCTGCAGGCTCGTGCGCGACGTCGTCCCTTCGTTCGCGACGCGCGCCGCAAGTTGCGCCACGCCCGGCTGCGTTTTGTAGGAGCTGCCGCGTCCGGCCAGCAGCGAGAGCGCAACGGTGATCTTGGGCACGTTATGAAGCGGGACGAGGACGACCGTCATCCCATTGTCGAGTTTCGATTCGGAGATCGCAGGCCAGTTGATCGGCCGCGGCGGAGCGGGTGGGGGAGCGGAGGATTGAGCGAATGTACCGATGGCGATCGCGAGGAGGGCGGCGGCTAGTAGCGCTGCGCGCGTTGTCGGTTGTCGGTTGGTTGCGCGCTGGCGCGCGCGTGAGTCGACCCGCGAAACGCAATCAACCGCGGCGAAATCGCCGGCGGAGCCGGCGTAAGAACCGTAGCCCCCGGCTTCAGCCGGGGGGATTGTGCGCACCCCGGAATTCGAGCCCGCTTCAGCGGGCGGCAGAACGGCGCCCAATGCCTGATCAACCGAAAGCGCGATCATTTCGTCTCCTTTGCTGGTACCCGATCGATCTCAGTCCGATTGTTCGCGCCGAGAAACTTTTGGGCGACCGATTGGATCTGGGCGGCGGTGACGGCGTCGTAGACCGGCAGGACCTTGTTGATCTGTGACGGGTCATCGCGGAAGAGGGCGAATGAGGCCAGGAGATTTGCCTTGCCGCCCGTTGTCTCCAACGCATCGTAAAAATTCGAACGGAATCGCACCTTTGCGTCGGCGACTTCGCGCGCCGTCGGTCCGTGCTCTTGAAGATCCGCGACGATGGAGTCGACTTCCTTCAGAATCTCGGCGGCGGTGTGATCGGGCTTGTACGTCGTGCGCGAAACGAGCAGCATCGGACCGTCGTAGTCGAACTCATTGCCGAGCTCGAAGTTGATCCCGCCGGCCCAATCGATCGAGATCTTCTTCTCCTTCACCAGGCGCTGATAGAAGCGCGAGCCATCGTCGCCCTGCAGGATCAGGTTCAGCAGAACTGCCGGCGCGTAGTCGGGTGATTGCTGATCGGGAAGATGCCAGCCAATGGCGAACGCCGGAACGTTGGCCAGCTTATCCGTCTGATCGACCCGCTTCTCTTTTGTCTGGGCAGGCTCGCTCACGTCCGGCCGCTTGGGAATGGGCTGCTGTGGAATCGACGCAAAATACTTGTCGACAAGCGTGCGCACCGCCGCCGGATCGACATCGCCGACGATGGTGAGGACGGCATTGTTTGGTGCGTAATATGTCTTGAAGAACTGCTTCACGTCGTCGATCTTGGCCGCTTCGATATCGTGCAGGTCGCCATAAAAATTGTGGGCGTTGAACCAGTTCTGATCGGCGTTCTCCCACAGGTCGAGCCATTCGAAAAGGCCGTACGGTTGATTGAGCACCGCGCCGCGCACTTCTTCGGAGACGACGTTCTGCTGATTCTTGAGATTCTCTGCGCTGATGTCGAGCGAGCGCATGCGATCGGCTTCCAGCCAGAGCGCGGTCTCAAGCCCCTCGGCGGGAAGCGTCTCGTAGTAGTTGGTGTAGTCGAGCCGCGTGGAGCCGTTGAGATTTCCTCCGTTGGCTTCCACGATCCGGGCATGCTCGAATTTCTTCACGTGCTCCGAGCCCTGAAACATCATGTGCTCGAAGAGGTGAGCGAATCCGGTCTGCCCCTTCGGTTCGACGCGGAAGCCGATGCCGTAATAGACAGCAACGGTCACCGTCGGCGCCGCATGTGCCTCGGAGATGACCACTTTGAGTCCGTTCGAAAGCTTGTCGTAAACGACAGGCACCTCGACCGGTTTCGCGTATGCGCCCGCGCACGCGAGGAGCGAGAGGGCCAGCATGAGTCGTGCGTTTTTCATGCGCACAATCGTACACGGTAGAGCGCGTGGGTCATGGGAACGAAACGGTTGCGGCGCCGTGTACGGCCAGTGCTTGACAAGCGAACGGCAACCCTCCGATGAGAGCAACTGCCGTATCTG
>DASYJJ010000085.1:0-5192 GCA_035996605.1 Rhodanobacteraceae bacterium | reverse complement strand
CATCGAACCCGAAGGCCTCGAGACGCCGGAAATCTACCCGAACGGCATCTCGACTTCGCTGCCGTTCGACGTGCAGCTCGCGCTCGTGCATTCGATCAAGGGCCTCGAGCACGCGCACATCACGCGGCCGGGTTATGCGATCGAGTACGACTACTTCGATCCGCGCGGGCTGAAGCCTTCGCTGGAGACCAAGGCTCTCGAGGGCCTCTACTTCGCCGGCCAGATCAACGGCACCACCGGTTACGAGGAAGCGGCCGCACAAGGCCTCATCGCCGGTCTCAACGCGGCACGTGCGACGCAGGATCGTGAAGCATGGACACCGCGCCGCGACGAAGCCTACGTTGGCGTGCTGATCGATGATCTCGTCACGAACGGCACCACCGAGCCGTACCGCATGTTCACGTCACGCGCCGAATACCGGCTGCATCTGCGTGAGGACAATGCGGACCTGCGCCTGACCGAACGCGGATTCGAGCTCGGCTGTGTGGCGAGCGACCGATACGAAGCGCTGTGTCGCAAGCGCGATGCAATCGCGTGCGAAAGCGAACGTCTGCGCGGCCTTTGGGCGACGCCGGGCAATGCGTTGGGACGCGAAGTCGAACGTACGCTCGGTTTCGCGCCGACGCGCGAGACGCACGCGCTCGATCTGTTGCGCCGGCCGGGACTTGCCTACGCCGACCTCGCACACGTTGAAGGCATCGGCGCCGGCGTCGACGACGCGCAAGTCATCGAGCAGATCGAAGTGCAGGCGCGTTATGCCGGTTATCTCGAACGCCAGCGTGCCGAAATCGAACGCCAGCATCGCAACGAGGAAACCGCGATTCCCGAGCGCTTCGACTTCGCCGGAGTGAGCGGTCTTTCCGCCGAGGCGCTGGCCAAGCTGCTTGCAGTGCGACCACAAACGATCGGTCAGGCGACGCGCATTTCGGGTGTGACGCCGGCGGCGATTTCGCTGCTGCTGGTGCATTTGAAACGCGGCGGCCGTCGCGTCGCTTGAAACAAGCTGGCCGCGTGACGCCTGTGATCCCCTCTCCCGCCCTGTGACGTTCCCTCTCCCGCTTGCGGGAGAGGGTAGAGTGAGGGCCAGCGTGGTTCGCAGTTCATGCAAACTCGACAGAGCGCTTCGCTCCGACTTCCCTCACCCGCCCTTTCGGGCGGCCTCTCCCGCCGAGCGGGAGAGGCGAATCAAGAGCGCTGTTGTGTGGGAGCAGACGAACGCTTCGATTCAGTAGCGGCTGACACGACATTCCCCTCTCTCGCTTGCGGGACAGGGTAGGGTGAGGGCCAGCGTGGTTCGCACTTCATGCAACCTCGACAGAGCGCTTCGCTCCGACTTCCCTCACCCGCCCTTTCGGGCGGCCTCTCCCGCCAAGCGGGAGAGGCGAATCAGGAGCGTTGTTGCGTGGGTTGCAGCAATCAATGCTTCTTCGCAGCGTCCGCCTTTTCCTGCGCCATCTGCAGCGCCCTCGCTGCCGCGTCATGTATCGCAACGATGTCCTTGTCGCCCAGCGAACCACCGCCCTGCTTCTCGTTGACGACGACGCTTCCGCTGTCGTCCCAGCCTATCGTCGCGCCGCCGGTCTGCTTGACGAACATCGGCTTGTCGTCCTTGAACGCGTACTTGACCGATGTGCGGCCGCCTTTGTCGTATTCGGTGTTGACGCGCACGAACTTGACCTTGTTCGTCTCGTAGAACGCATCCCAGCCGATCGAAGCGTCGTCGGTGGTGTAGGTGCCAGTTACCGTCTTCATGCCGCCGATGCGCGACTGCAGCTTGGAGTATTCGTCCTTGAGCTTCTCGCCCGCGGTCGGTTCCGGCGTCAGCGTGATCTGAGCTGTCGAAGGCGAACCACCGGTCAGCACGGGCGCCGTGAGCGCGGGCATGAAGCGGCGCTCGCCATCGGTCAGGACGGCGTTGAGCGTATAGATGCGCTTCGGATCGATCTTGGACGGATCGATGTCCAGCGAGAAATTGAAAGGCGGCTGGCCGCTGACATCGAGTGTCTTGACGGCGACCGGAATCTCGGGTTGGGCCACATCGACGAGTTTGATGTCGAGCTTGGCGCCGGCACTCACCGACACGGGATCCTTCAGCGTGACGCTGCCGGTCACGCTCGATGGGATCGGCGCCGGCTTGCCCGGAGTGCTGCCGTTCGACGGCGCGCGCGTCTGGCCGTTCGCCGGCGAATCCTGGCTCCCGGAATTGCATCCGGCCAGCATTCCCAGCGCGACGAACGCTACGATCGAAAGGTTTTTCATGACGCAAGTCCTCCAAGAACGAAGAGAATCGTAGATCACGTTCGAGCATAGCGCCAGACACGTGAATGCATAGCAGTGGGTTGCGCGAGGGTTCCGGCGCCGGGACACACCAGACCATCCGATCGGCCGATTTCCCCGGCCAATTTCGCGGGATGGCGACGATAATCCGAGCGCGTTCAGCGTGCAATCGGCTTCGTTCTGCGTCGATTCATCGCAGCGCGCCGCTTGCGGAAAATTAACAATCGTGCCGACGTGCTCGTCGTGCCGCAGGAGCGGCGACTTGCAGCGATGCGCCCCGCGTTACGCGGTGCGTCGCACGCTGTTGCGACCCTCCTGCTTGGCGCGATAGAGCTGCTCGTCGGCCGCACGCAAGAGATCGCTCGCTCCGGTCATGCCCGCGAGCCATGCCGCAGCGCCGATGCTGACGGTCACGCTGTGCGGACCGCCCTCGGTAGTCGACATGTCGTGCTCGGCGATCGCGATGCGGAGTCGCTCGGCGAATTCGGCCGCCTGCTCGACAGTGTGCTCGGGCAGCACCGCGGCGAATTCCTCACCGCCGATGCGCGCGATGATGAATTCCTCGCGCGCGTGTGCGCTGACTGTACGCGCAACGCGCTTCAGCACGCCGTCGCCCGCGGGATGTCCAAAGCGATCGTTGATCGCCTTGAAGTGATCGATGTCGATGATCAGAAGCGCCAACGGCCGACGATGGTTGGCGGCGCGCGCGAGCTCCTTTTCCAGAAGCTCGAGGAACTGCCGCCGGTTGTAGAGATCGGTCAGCGGATCGACCGTCGCGAGCTGGTAGATCTCTTCGTGATAGCGCGCCTCGACCGACGATCGATCCATGAACTTGAGGACGCAGCTTCCGATCGTGATGTGATCGCCGTCCTTCAACTCGGCCTCGATGATCGGCTGATCGTTGAGGAAGGTCTTGTTGGTCGAGTCGAGATCCTTCACCCGAAAGCCGGAAGGTTCGCGCCAGATCTTCGAATGCTCGCGCGAGACGCTGCGCTCGAGAATCTGGAATTCGCACTCCGGCCCACGGCCGATCACCAGAGGCGTGTCGCCGATGTCGATGCGCTGGCCGAGACGTTGCCCTTGCAGAACGACCAGGCACGCCGGCTCACGCCCGTCGGCGTAGGCGCGCGCGGGGCGTATGGAACGGCGTTGTGTCGTACCGTCGTCGTGACGTGCGCTCATCGGCGGTCCGCGTAGCGGGCTTAGCCGAAACAGTGTACGCGAAGCGGCGGACGTCTTTGCAGGCCGTCCCGGGACAAACGGAAGGAAGAGTGGGTGCCGATTGAGGCGCAATCTCTACGGCCATCATGGGGAAAATGGTCGATCGGCACCCACCATTAATTAGACGCAGAAGAAGGCCAGCATCCGGACACGAATATCGTTCGGATCGCGTTAAAACCGAAAAAAGACCGGTTTCAGCTCTGCGGGGACGGTAAAAGCGAAATATCGGCAACTTTGAGAAACAGCCCGCGCAAACGACCCAGGAGGCCAAGCCGGTTGGCGCGCTTCGGGGCGTCCTCGACCATGACCATCACGCTGTCGAAATAGCGATCGATCGGGGCGCGCAAAGCCGCCAAGCGCTTGAGAAGGCCCACATAATCGCGCTCCGCAATCAGCGGCGCCGCATCGTGCTCCGCCCGGCTGAGCGCATCGGCGAGCAGCGCTTCGGCGCCGGGCTCGATGAGGCCGGGATCAATGTCGCCGGAAACCTTCGCGCCGGCCTGGCGCAGGATGTTGCCGATGCGCTTGTTCGCGGCCGCGAGCGCCTCGGCTTCGGGGAGCTTCGAAAACTCGACGACCGCGCGAATGCGCCGATCGAAATCGGTCAGATCGTGCGGCGTCAGCGCGCGCACGGCCTCGAATGCCTCGCCCGAAATGCCCGCATCGCCGTAATATCCGCGCAAACGATCGAGCACAAAATCGTAGAGCTCGGCGACGAGTTTTTCGCGATTCTCGATTTTGAGTTTCGAATCCGGGCCGGCCTGGTCGATAACGAGATCGACCGCCTCGCGGAGTTGCGCGACGATATCGAGCTTCATGTCGCCTTCGATCAGCGTTCGTGCAAGTCCAAGCGCGGCGCGGCGCAACGCAAACGGATCCTTGTTGCCCGACGGTTTCATGCCTGCCGCGAAAATGCCGGCGAGCGTATCGATCCGTTCGGCGACGGCGAGCACGCGCCCGACGTCACTTTTTGCGATCGCGTCTCCGGCAAAACGCGGCGCATAGAATTCATCGATCGCCGTCGCGATCTCGGCGTTCTCTCCGCTCGCCTTCGCGTAGTAGCGGCCCATCACGCCTTGCAGCTCCGGAAATTCGCCGACCATGCGCGTCATCAGATCGCATTTCGACAATGCTGCCGCGCGCGTGGCGAGACCGGAATCGACATCGACGCCAGCATCGCGACTGCGATTCGCAATGACGCGCGCGAGCTCGGCGACGCGCACGCATTTGTCCCAGACGCTGCCGAGCGCGTGCTGATACGTGACCGACTTCAGTTGATCCTGGTACGCAGCGAGCGGCTGCTTGCGGTCTTCGTCGAAAAAGAATTTCGCATCGGCGAATCGCGGTCGGATCACGCGCTCGTAGCCTTTGCGGATCTCGGCGGGATCGCTCGATTCGATGTTGGCGACGCCGATGAAATGCTCAGTAAGCGCGCCATCCGCCGTGAAGACCGGAACGAACTTCTGGTTCGTCTCCATCGTCATCACCAGTGCTTCGTGCGGCACGGCGAGAAATTCGCGATCGAACGCGCACTCGATGGCGACCGGCCACTCGGTAAGATTTGCGATCTCGCCGAGCAGCGCGTCGGAAAGCCGCGGCACGCCGGAGCCCGCGTTCACAGCCACTGCGGCGACTTGAGTGCGGACGCGTGCGCGACGTTCGGCGGGGTCGGCAAGCACTTTGGCCGCGCGCAA
>DASYJJ010000084.1:0-6000 GCA_035996605.1 Rhodanobacteraceae bacterium | reverse complement strand
GGTTGGGACGAAATTCTCGAAGGCGGCGTTCCAGCAAATGCGATCGTGATGTCATGGCGCGGCGCAAAGGGCGGTATCGAGGCCGCGCACGCGGGACACGACGTCGTCATGGCGCCAGCGCCCGATCTCTATCTCGATCATTTGCAGGGCAATTCGGACGACGAGCCGCCGGGCCGGCCGGACACGCGTACGCTTGCCGACATCTATGCGTTCGAACCCGTACCGGCCGACATGCCGCCGCAAGTCGCCGCTCACGTGCTTGGCGCCGAGGCCGCGTTGTGGACGGAGCACATGCGCACCGAAGCGCGCGTCGAACATGCGGCGTTTCCGCGGCTGGATGCTCTGGCTGAAGTACTGTGGTCGCCATCGGATTCGCGCGACTGGCGCGGATTCATCGCGCGGCTGGTCGCCGAGATGAATCGTCAGCGCGCGCTGGGTGTCGTGCCGGCCGAGAGCGCGTTCGAGGTTCGCACCGCCGAAACCTACGATGGAGCGAACGATCGCGTAGCAGTTTCTCTTTCCGATCAAGTCGGATTTCCGATCCGCTACACGATCGGCGGCGGTGAACCCGACGCATCTGCTCCGGCTTATTCATCAGCGCTGGATTTGCCGCTGCCGTCCACGCTCCACGCGGCCGTGTTTTTCAATGATCGACGGATCGGTCCATCGCAAGTGCGCGCATTCACGCGCGAAACCGCGTTGCAGCGCTCGAGCGCCGCGCTCAAGCAATGCACGGGCAAACTTATCCTTCGCCTCGAAGACGACGCACCCGCGAACGCCCCGCGAGCGATCTTCGACGTCGATCTCTTCAACCCATGCTGGCTCTGGGAAAACGCTCCCCTCGATCGCATCGGCGGCATCGCCGTGCAGGTCGGCCAGCTTCCTTACAACTTCCAGCTCGCGCACGACATCGCGAATGTCGTCCCGCGGCCCGTTCCATCTTCGGCTGAGGGCGAACTGCAGGTGAAACTGGACAGTTGCGAAGGCGCGACGATCGCGAAGATCCCGCTTCATGCGGCGATTGCGAATCCGGCTCTGACGACGCTCTCGGCGTCGTGGCCGCCCGTCGACGGCGCGCACGATCTCTGCTTCGAGTTCTCCGCCAACGGCAACGATCAGTTGTGGGCGATCGACCGCGTGCAACTCGTTCCGCTTCTGCATTGAAGCCCGCCCGTGCGCGGTCCTCGCACGCACATTCCGTGATCCACGCCATGACACGCGCCCGTTGGCACGGACCTTGATTGTTCTGTATCGAGGTAAAGGATCACCTCCCGTCCGGGCGGGCGGCCATCGAAGGATCGTGAAGGGGCTCACACGTCGGAAGTCCGCAAACGCCGAGTTATTGGCGGCGGCGGGTTCTTGCGGCCTTCGGTCCGGACATTTGTCCGGCCGCAACAGCCGCCGCAGCGATGCGGCGCACGTGCGGGCAGCGAATTGCGGGTGGATCGACGTATGAACCACGCTTTCTTGGTCACTCAACGACATTCCGTGGCATCTGAGGCCTTTTCGCGCCCGGACCCACGGCCATCGATCGCCGCGAAACCGGCGACGTCAGAGGCTGGCGTTCGGGACACGGCTTCCGTCGACGTTCGCAACTGGCATTCGATGCAGTACTGGGCGCGCTGGCTCGGCATCAGCGAACAGCAACTGATGCGCGCGGTCCGCATCGCCGGCACCAACGTCGCCACGCTTGAAGCACACCTCGCCGAACGCCGCGCGCGTCGCCAGCGCAAGCGCGCCGGAGAAGCACTCGTCGGCTGAAATCCGGTCGGCATGTTGGCGCGCCTCCGGCTCGCAAGCGTCCGCCCTCCACCTGAGAGATCGAGGCAGAGCGGCGGCAGCAAGACATCCGCTTGCGCATATGTCTTCGGCACGTCGTCTACCCATACGTGCTTTCTGTATCGCAAAGCGATCCGCGCATGCGAAGAAACTGAGAGATGAATCCGCCATCGCTCGGTCGTTCGTCGTGACACAGGCCTGCCGCGGATAGCTCCGAACGCCCTCCCAGCGCGGATAGTCTATGATCGCGCTCGTTCGCCGTACGTCGACGCGGTGAATAAGTCGGGGGCAAAGATGCGGTCGTTCTTCAGGGAACTCAGACGCCGCAATGTCTATCGCGCGGCGGCGGCCTATGCCGTCGTGGGCTGGCTCGTCGTGCAGATCGCGACGCAGGTGTTGCCGATCTTCGACGTTTCCGCGCTTGCGCTGCGCATCATCGTGCTCGTCATCGTCGCCGGATTCCCGCTGGTGTTGATTCTGTCGTGGGTCTACGAAGTGACGCCGCAGGGCATCGTCAGGACCGACGAGGTGCCGCCCACCGCGTCCATCACGCGCAGCACCGGTCAGCGTCTCAACGTGGTGATCATCGGTACGCTCGTGCTTGCGGTGCTGTTTCTCGTCGCGCAGCGCTATCTCTTTCCGCAGAAGGCGATCGAGGCGAAAGGCGCGATCTCGGACAAGTCCATCGCGGTGCTGCCGTTCGAGAATCTCTCGGAAGACAAGTCAAACGCATTCTTCGCCGAAGGCATCCAGGACGAGATTCTCACCCGGCTCGCCAAGATCGGCGCGTTGAAGGTCATCTCGCGAACGTCCACGCAACACTATGCGAGCAGTCCCGACAATCTTCCCGAGATTGCCCGGCAGCTCGGCGTCGCCAACATCCTCGAAGGCAGCGTGCAGAAGATCGGCGACGCGGTGCATATCAATGTGCAGCTGATCCGCGCCGCGACCGACGATCATCTCTGGGCAGAAATCTACAATCGCAAGCTCGATGACATCTTCGGTGTGCAAGGCGAAGTCGCCGGCGCGATTGCGCTCGCCCTGAACGCGAAGTTGAGTGGCGCGGAGAAGGTTGCGATCGCAGACAGGCCCACTCAGAACCCCGCCGCATTCGAGGCGTATCTGCGCGGCCGCGCACTCGACGACGCAGGCTATGCCTACTCGGTGTCGCGCGCGCAAGCCGATGCTTACGCGAACGCGGTTCGCATGGATCCCGGCTTCGCGCTGGCCTGGGCACAGCTCGCGATGACCGAAGGCTATCTCTACTTCAACGGTATCGATCCGGACCGCTTCACCGCCGAATCCGTCAAGCACGCGACCGACATGGCCGTGCAGCTGCAACCCGAGCTTTCCGAAGTGCACCTCGCGCAGGGCCACTACCGCTATCGCGTGCTGCGCGATTTCGACGGCGCCGCACAGGCGTTCGAAGCCGCACTCGAGCAATCGCCGAACGATGCCTTGACGCTCCAGTCTCTGGGCCTCGTAGAGCGCCGACAGGGTCACTGGGATCGCGCGATCACGCATCTCGAGCAGGCCGCGACGCTCGATCCACGCAATGTTGGGCTGATGACCGCGATCGGCGGCGAAACGTATTCGAATCTTCGACGTTACGACGAGGAGCGCAAGTGGCTCGATCGGGCGCTCGCGATCGAGCCCAACGACGCGATGGCGATCGGCTACAAGGCATACGCCTACATGCTCGAAGGACGGCTCGACGATGCGGCGCGCGTGCTCGATCCGTTGCCCGTCGCAAACGCCGATCCCAACATCGGGGTGTTCCGTATCTACTTGCGCATCCTGCAGCGCCGAAACGATGAAGCTATCGCCGAGGCCAAATCGTTGTTGGCACGAACCGACGGAGTGCTCGAAGGCTATCGCACGAAGATCGCCGTTTATCTCGGTTTCGCACAGCTTCGCGCAGGCGATGCGACGGCCGCGAGTGATACGTTCGCCGAGGTCGTGAAGCGCACCGAGTCTGCGAAAGATCACGTCGACGACGCGTTGGTACCGGTCGACCGCGCGTTTGCGTTGGCCGGCGCGGGCCGCAAAGACGAAGCGTTGGAACAAGCCCGCCACGCGGTCGATTTGTACTCGAACGATGCGATCTGGCGGCCCTATGCCGAAGCCACGTTGATCCAGGTGCAGGGCATGACCGGGGATCGCGATGCGGCGGTCTCCGGTCTCGAGACGTTGCTCAAGCAGTCGGCGGGCCCGACTCCGGCGCAACTCCGGCTCGAACCGATGTGGGATTCGTTCCGTGGCGATCCGCGCTTCGAGAAACTGGCCGCAAAGGACGATGCTCCCGTCGAGGTGGCAGCGCACTGAGCGGAATCACCCGCGGGATGGGTGACGTTGCCGGAGCGCTCGTCTCCGGTTATTTCGCGTCGTCCAGCAACTGCCGGAATTTCGCAAGCTCTTCGTCGTCGAGATCCGACACGATGGCTGCGGGTTGTCCGCCGAGAGTTGCTCCGACGAGCGCATAACCTTCGCGATGTTCGCCGCTCGCGTTGACGTGCATGTCGCTCGTCAGCACGAACACATCGATCAGATGCTGACCGTGCCGATAAACCAGCACGGGCATCCGGCCCGTACCAGCGTAGTCGATGCGCCCGCCGACCAAAGCGAAACCCTGCTCGACAAAGTCCTTGACCAACGGCGCTTCGGCGAGTTTTCCGGCAAACCAGGGCTTCACCGTATGACGATCGCTCGACACGACGTCGACCGGTGACGTCGCCGCGAGCGAGCGCCAGTGACTGACGAAGAGATCGCGCGCGACTTCGTCGTCATGTCCGCGCGCGCGCATCGACAATGCCGTGACGAGGCCTCCGGCGAGAAACGCCATCGCGAATCCCGCTGCCATTAGCCATTGATGGCGTGGGCGGCGACGTGCCGTGTGCGCTTCGGCAAGCGAGTGCTTGATGCGTTCGCGCAATTCCACGGGTGCAGCATATCGCGGCGCTTCTGCGCGTATCGCGTGACGAATGCGGTCGAGGTCGGCGAGCGCCGCTTGGCAATCTGCACACGTATCGACATGCGCTTCCAGCTCGCGTGCGAGCTCGCGATCGAGCTCGCCGTCGAGATAGGCTTCGAGCAATGACGTGGCCGTCTTACAGTCCATGGGCTGCGTCCTCCCGTGTGGCCGGCGCGAGCGCGCGCTGCAGCATCGCGCGTGCGCGCGACAGGCGCGACATGACCGTTCCTATCGGAACCTGCAGCACGTCGGCGATTTCCCGATACGAAAGATCTTCGATCTCGCGCAGCACCAGCGCTTCGCGAAATTCGGGCGCGAGCGCGCGGAGATGACGTTCGACGAGGCTCTGCCGTTCGGCACGCAGCGCTTCTTCGGCAGCATCGCGAATCTCGTATTGGTCGGGCTTCAGCTCATCGACGGCAACCGTCGTCGTGCGATGCATCGCGTCGCGTCGCCGCGCATTGATCCTGGCGATGCAGCAGTTGCGCACGATCGCGAGCCACCACGCGCGCGGGTTGCCGTCCGCGTACGTATGCGCGGAACGCGCCGCGCGCAAGTACGCGTCATGCACCGCGTCGGCCGCGTCCTGCTCGTTGCCGAGCAGCCAGCGGCCGAGGTTGTACGCGGCATCGAGATGCGTCTGCGCGAGTTCGGCGATCCAGTCGCGTGTTGCCGTGGCCTGCATGCGGTTCTGTCTGATAAAAGCGATCGTTGAGGTAGATCCCCGAACCATCAGGGTTTGCGGATATGCACGACGCCTTTCATGAAAGGATGCACCGAACAGAAATAGGTGACATCGCCTTCCTTGTCGAACGTGTGCTCGTAGCCGTCGCCTGTGTCGAGTCCCGGCGACGTGAACCCCGCATTTTCGGCGGCGATCGTGTGCGGCGTTTCGTCGTCGTTGATCCAGCGCACGGTCGTTCCGGGCGGAATAGTGACCTCCTGCGGCGAGAATGCAAACTTGCGGATATCGACTTGCACCGGCGCGGCGGATGCGAGCTGCGCCATCGCCGCCAGCACGAAACCAGCGATGGAAACGGCAAACACCTGCGTCCGGGACGCCTTCGAGCGTAAACGATCCATGTCGGCTCCTCAGCGATCGAGTGGCGTATCGATCGTGGCCAGCGCGTGCCGACCCGAAACCACGCGAATCTGCCGCGTTCCGAGCAGTTTTCCGAGCTCTCCGGCCGGCACGGTGACGGGTCCCGGTTCGCCGATGCCTTCCTGCCCCGGTGTCGGCAGCGGATACG
>DASYJJ010000083.1:0-14642 GCA_035996605.1 Rhodanobacteraceae bacterium | reverse complement strand
TGCTGACGCCGCAGTGACCTTGAACGGTCTGCCGACGACGGGCTACTGGGCGCTGGACGTGATCAACGCCAACGCGCAGCCTGGCCTGCTCGCCAACTACGGCGGTCTGTTCCGTCACCGCGCGAGCCGTTCGTGCGTCGGTGCCGATCCGGCCTGCTCGTAATCTGCAGCATGTTGTTGTGTGAAAAAGGGGCCCTTCGGGGCCCCTTTTTTTTGCCCGGTTCCAGCGTTTTTCGCGAAGTTTCGACGAGAGTCGCTGGCAAGCTCGGGGTTTTAAGTTAGAATCCGCGCGTTTCCCGTGTCTTAAGCACTACGTTGGAATTCCTATGTCCGTTGCACTACGTCGTACCGTTTCGCTCGTACCGGCATTGATCGCGATACTCGGTGCCATCGGCACCGCCGATGCCCAGGTCACCATCCATCTCACCACGACGCAACAGACAACGTGCGACGTGGTCACCGACGCAAACGGATTGGTCCTTTCTCCTGGCGGCACCGATCTGACGGCGACCGGAGTAACACTATCGGGCACCGGCTGCGGCGGCGGCGGAGCACCACCCACACCCGATAATTTCCTGTTGACAGCCTCGGCGACGCCCGTGACCGGAAGTCCGTTTTCGGTCAGCTGGTCCGTTACCGGCGCAACGTCATGTACAGGCTCGGCCAGTCTCAACACCGGCTCCGTGACGCTGTCCGGCTGGACCGACGTGACCAGCGCGACTTCTCCGCGCAGTGTCATCGCGACAACCGCCGGAACGTATACGCTTTCGCTGACCTGCTCGAACACCGCGGGATCCGTAACGAGCCTGCCCGCGATCGTCGTCGTTGCCCAAGGCGCCGCCGGCAACTGTCCGGCAGGGCAGGCGACGGTGAGCGATATCCACTATCTGCCCGAACCTCCGGCGCACGTGCGCCATTCCGTCGATTTGACGCTGTGGGACAACATTTGGGGCCACATCACCGAGAGCGACGACGTGACACCGTGGCCCGGTGACGCTGGCACGAGCCCGACCATCTGGTCGATCGGCAAGACCCAGTATGTCGGCGCGCTATTCCATACGACGTCGTCGCTGGGTCTCTCCGGCCACTACGTGAACGTGTCCTACGGGCAGGGGCCAAATCTCGATATGTCGATCAGCCCAACCTGCGGCGACTTCACAGGTGGGGGGCAGGCGGGATGCGTCAAGACGAATATTCCGGCCGACGGCTCGGCCTTGGTCTCCTGGCGCATGCACGATCCGAGCAGTTTCTGGTGTGCGCTCACCCCGAACAGCGACTACTACCTCAACGTCCGGTTCGACGATCCGAACACGACGGGGCCTGGATGTTCCGGCGACTTCTGCAAGTCCACGATCGAGAACTATTACGGCGGTCAGTGACGGCTTGATGCAGCGACTCGTCCGAAATTACGGGCGAGTCGCTGCGCTTTAGCGCCACCGGTCGAGCGAACTACGCTTCCGGTTGATGGTCCTAGCGGTATCCGCCTTTCCGTTTTTCTGGAGTTTCATATGTCGTCAAATCGACGATTCGTTTTCCCTTGCCTGTTGCTATCGTGCCTTTGTGCGTCGGTCATCGCCGCAGAGGCGCCACCGCCGGCGGACAATCTTCCCGCCGATACCGTTGTCGTAAAGCAGGGTACCGCCGTCATCACGCTCTCCGACATCGATGCGTTCGCGCAGCGCATCGAAGAGAAACAGCGGCCGGGATTCTTCGACAGTCCCAAGCGCCTCGAGTCGCTGATCTCGAACCTGCTCACGCAGCGACAATTGGCCGAAGAGGCCGCAAAGGCCGGCCTCGACAAGGATCCCTCGGTGCAGGCGCAGGTTCGGCTCGCGACCGACGACATTCTCGGCAAAATGCGCTTGCAGCGCATACGCGCCGACGTGAAGTTGCCGGACTTCACGAAGCTCGCGCGCGAGGATTATCTGGGCCACAAGGAAAAGTACGTCAAGCCCGGCGAGCTCGAGGTCAAGCACATCCTGATCGGGACGGAAAAGCACACCGACGATGAGGCCAAGGCTCTCGCCGAAAAGGTCCGCAAGGAAGCCGCCGCGCATCCCGACCAGTTCGATGCGCTCATCGAGCAGTATTCGGAAGACCCTTCGAAGGCACAGAACCACGGCTTGATGACCGACGCGGGCGGCAAGCGCTATGCCGCGGCTTTCTCATCGGCGTCGTCGGCACTCAAGGTGCCCGGAGAAATATCGCCCGTAGTCAAGACGAAATTCGGCTACCACGTGATCGAGCTCGTCAAGCGCACGTCCGACGAGCCCTTGAAGTTCGAGGCAGTGCGCGAACAGATCGTCGAGCAGTTGCGCTCGTCGTACGTCGACAACGCCGTCAAGCAGCACCTCGACGAATTGCGCAATAAGCACATGGATGCCAACGCCGACGCAGTCGCATCGCTGCGCAATCGCTACGGAACCGCGCCCACGCCGGCGCAAGCGGATTCACAAGCGCCCGCTCCGTCCAAACAGTAAGGTCGATTGCACGCCACTCGCGAAAACCGCGAGCGGCGTGCTCGTCGCGTTTGTCGCGCTCCGCGGCTAGTATCCGCGCTGACCCAACCGGTGGATCGCGACCGATGCCCGTCGCCCGTCTGACGCTGCGCTTTTTCCGACGCGAACTGCACAACCGCTTCGCAGGAAGCTTCACGGGCGGACTCTGGGCTCTGTTGCAGCCGCTCGTGCAGCTCGCGGTCTACGCGTTCGTTTTCGTGCAGGTGTTCAAGTCGCGCGTGCCGGGAGTCGATGCGCCCGGTTACGTTCCGTTCCTCGTCACCGCGCTTTGGCCCTGGACTGCGTTCTCCGAAGCAATCGTGCGTTCGACAACCGCCGTGCAGGACAACGCCGCACTGATCGGAAAAGTCGCATTGCCGCGGGAAGTACTGGTCGTAGCGGTCGCGGCATCGAGCTTCGCGGTGCATCTTTGCGGATTTGTCGCCATCCTCGTCGTACTCGCGATCGCCGGCGACGGCGTCGTCATCTCGGGCGTGGTGCCCGCGTTGCTGCTCTACGTGCCACTCTTCGCGCTCGCGCTCGGCATTGCGCTCATTTGCGCCGCCGTGCAGGTATTCGTGCGCGATCTGGTCCAGGCCCTCGGCCAGATCATGATGCTGCTCATGTTCGCAGCGCCCATTTTCTACGACAGCGCGCAGGTGCCCGATCGCATGCGCGCATGGCTCGCCTTCAATCCGTTCACGTACTACGCGGACGCATTTCGCGCCGTGTTGCTCCATCACGGCGAAGTCGGCCTCGGGCGCACGGCCATTGCGCTCGCGACGTCGGTCATTGTGCTGCTCGCAGGACATGCGTTGTTCCGGCGTCTCGATCCGCACTTCGAGGATTTCCTGTGACGACGCCGCTGATCGAAGTACGCGGCCTCGGCAAGGCGTATCCGAAGGTCCATCGCAACGCGGATCGACTGCGTTCGCTCGCGCGGCTTCTGTTCAACGTGCGCGATCGCGATCGCATCGACGTTCTGCGCAACATCGATCTCGAAATCTTGCGCGGCGAATCGCTTGGTCTGATCGGCGAGAACGGCGCCGGCAAATCGACACTGCTGAAGCTCATCACCGGCGTACTGACGCCGACCAGTGGCAGCGTCGGCGTGCACGGAACGATCGGTGCGCTGCTCGAGCTCGGCGCCGGTTTCCATCCCGAATACAGCGGCCGCGACAACATCGCGATGTCGGCCGCGCTTTACGGTCTCGACGGACAGAAGTTGCGCGAACGCATTCCGGAAATCATCGCGTTCGCCGACATCGGCGACTACATCGACGAGCCGGTGAAGCACTATTCATCCGGCATGGTCGTGCGCCTCGGCTTCGCCGTCGTCGCATCGCTGAAGCCAGATATCCTGATCACCGACGAAGTGCTCGCGGTTGGCGATGAATCGTTCCAGAAGAAGTGCGTGCGCTGGATCGAGGACTACCTCGCCGGTGGCGGCACGCTCATGCTGGTTTCGCACAGCATGTACCACGTGCAGAAACTTTGCCGTCACGCGTGTTGGCTGCGCGGCGGCGAGATCGCGATGATCGGCGATGTATTCGACGTGACGCAGGCCTATCTCGCGTATCACGAGCGCAAATCCTCGGCGTTGCCGGAACGCGCCGAGATCGCGCGCGGGGGCCTCGAGTTCAACGTGCTCGGCGCCGCGCTCAACGGCGTCGATTCGGAGCAGCCGCAGATGCTCGAATGCGGCGCGAGCCTGCGCGTCTCGGCGCGCCTGCGCTCCCGCGACGGGCGCGTGCCGTGCCTTGCGATCGGCATCGTGCGCGCCGACGGCACGGCGGTCTATGGCGTCAGCAGCGATATGGATGCCGTTGTTCCCGAACGATCGGGCGCGGACGAATACCGCGCTGAGATCGAATTTGCGAACGTTGCGCTGCTGCCCGGCAGTTACGCGGTGCGCGTGCACGCGATGGATTCCGAAGGCGTGCGCTTGTTCGACACGGTGGAGCGCGGCCTTGTCGTGCGCGGCGCTTCACGCGAGTTCGGCCTGGTTCGCCTCGCGCACCGCTGGATCGGCGTTCGCGACGCCGAATCCGGAACGCGCGCTGCAGACGGCGCGGATGCGTGAGAAAATCGCATTCTTCCGCGGATTTGAGTGCATGACCGAGCCCGATCCTTCCGCCTTGCCGTTCACCGGCGAACGCTTCACGCCCGAGTGCGTGCGCGAGATCTGGTACGAGCATTGGCACCGCTACGCATTCGCCAGGCGCATCGCCAAGGGCCGGCGCGTGCTCGATGCGGCGTGCGGCGAAGGCTACGGATCAGCGCTGCTCGCGGACACCGCCGCCGAAGTAACCGGCATCGACATCGATGGCGCGTCGATCGCGCACGCGCGCCAGCGTTACGGCGCACGCGCGAATGTCCGCTATCAGCAAGGCGATGCGACGCTGCTCGACTTTCCTCCGGGCCGCTTCGATCTCGTCGTCTGTTTCGAGACGCTCGAGCACGTCGAGGACCAGGAACGCATGATTGCGGGTTTCGCGCGCGCTCTCGGCGAGGATGGAATCCTGATCGTCTCCTCGCCGGACCGGCATGCGTACAGCGAAGTGTCCGGATTCCGCAACGAGTTCCATGTTCGCGAACTCTATCGCGATGAACTGCTGGCGCTTTTGCGTCCGCATTTTCCTTCGGTCGAGTTGTTCGGGCAGAAGTTGCTGTTCCAGTCCGCGATCTGGGCGCTCGATGCCTCGTCGGCCGAGCACGAGACGGCAACGGCGGATCGTTCGGGTCAATCGATCGCTCCCTATCTGGACTACGCGCCGCTTTATTTTGTCGCGCTCTGCGCGAAGCGCGCGCTGCCTGAGCGCCTGCCGGCGTTATCGCTTTTCGGCGACCGCGATGAAACGGTCTACGAGCATTACAATCACGAAGTCCGCAAGAACATGGGCGCGGGCCAGCGCATCGCCGAGCTCGAGGCGGAAATCGAACGCCTGCGCGCGTCCACCGGCGATGCTTGCGCCGCCGATCCTTCGACAACCGATCCTCCCACAACAGGGCAGCCGCGCTCGTAGTGGCGCCGCAGGCAAACCGACGAATGACGACCGAGCTTGACTACCGTATCGACTACGGCACGGTGAATCCCGCCATGCCGCAACCGCGCATCGATCCGAACGCGCCGCTGTTCGCGTCCGAGGACGGCGTGGTTGCCTCGCTCTCGAACAACGAGTGCATTTTCCAGACGCGCCGCACCGGCGCCACGCACGTGATGACCTACAAGGTGCTGCAGGCGCTCGACCAGTGCCGCGAATTCCGTTCGCTCGACGAGCACGTGGCGCGCATACAGACAACGATTCCCGGGCTGCAGACACAGCGCGATGATGTGCGACGCGTACTGGAGAGTCTGAGCGCACGCGGACTCCTCGTTTCGGATGTGGATTTCCTCAGTCGCCTTGCGATGTCGTCCGCCAGCGCGCAGCCGCCGCTGCGTGCGGTGTTCATTCGTGCCTGTGATCGTCCCGCGCAGCTCGAACGATTGTTGAAATCGCTGGCGGACTGCGAACGCCGTTTCCGCACCACACGACGTTATGTGCTGATCGATGATTCCGTATCGTCCGATGCCGCAAACCGTCATCGCGATATGCTGCGCGAGTTCGCACGCGCAACCGGCTGCAAGCTGACCTATCTCGGCATCGCCGAGCAGACGCGGTTCGTCGAACGCCTTGCCAAAGCGGTGCCGCAAACAGCGAAGACATTGTCCTCGTTGCTGCTGCGCACGGCGGGCGCATCGGGATTCGGCGGCGGCAGGGGCTGGAATATCGCGCTTCTGCTGTCGGCTGGAGCGAGTCTGGTTCTGCTCGACGACGATCAATGCCTGCCGCTGCGTCGCGCCGACGGTGCACTCGAGGGTATCGATCCCGATCCGTCCGCGACGGCATTCACGCGTTTCTACCGCAACATCGAAAACGCGTTCGGCGCCGGTGAGGAATTCGTCGACGACCCATTCGAGTTGCACCTGGAAATCCTCGGCCGTCCTTTTGGATCGCTGCTCGGCGATCCGCGCTATGCGATCGATCGCACAGCGTTGCGCGGTCTTGGCCTCGGACGGCTCGATCACTTGCGCGGCGATGCGAACGTGATCGCCACCCGGCAAGGCGCTTACGGAAGCTCACGCACCGAATCGGGCGCGTGGCTTTATCAGCTCGATCCGGAAAGCCGGGCGGAATTCTGGGCGGACCGCGAAAGCTATCTGCGCAACGTCGAGGCCGGCAGCGTCTGGTACGGGCAGCGTCAGGCGCGCGCGACCACGGCGGGGATGTTCACGCCGTTCGCGCTGGACAATCGCAGTTTGTTGCCCTGCACGAACCCGTTCGGTCGCGGCGAGGACGCGTTGTTCGCGCAAGTAACGCGGCTTTGTCACCCGGAGTCGCTCGCCATCGAGCTGCCGGTTGCGATCGGGCACGCGCAGGAATCGGCGCGCCGGCGCTCGGACCGCACGCTGTCCGCGCCGTCGCCGCGCTTCAACTATTTCGTCACCGATTTCGTGCAGCGGCAACTGAGCGAATTTCTCGCCGCGGAACCGGCGCAGCGCCTTGGCCTCCTGGCTGCCAACCTGCGCGACATCGCGGGCGCCAGCGAGGTACGCCGGTTGCGTCTCCTGCGCGAATATCTTGCCTACGTGCGCGCGGATTCGATCGAGCGTCTGCAGCAGCAATTCGAGAGCGCGCAGAACGCGCCCGTCTACTGGCAGGCGGACGTGCGTTCGATCATCGAAGCAAATGGGCGCGCTTTGACTGCAAAAGCACCGCCCGCGCTTGGCGGATGGCGCGAAGGACTCGACGACGCCGGCTGCGCCGCAGCGCTGCGTGACGAGACCTCCAGGCTCGCCGCCGGCTACGAAGCATGGCCGGCGTTGTGGGCGTATGCGCGCGAGCAGGGCGAGCGCCTGCTCAGTGCGCTCTGATCGATCCGAAGTGAGCGTCGTCGCGCGCGAGACCGGGCTGACCAGCATTGTCGTCGTCGCAGCCGACAGCGGTCCGCTGCTGATGACTTCGATCGCGGCCGCACTCGCTACGAGCGCGCCGGTCGAAGTCATTCTTGTCGACAACGCATCCGTCGATGGGGAGCCCGAGCGCGTCATGGCCGCGTTCGCGCACGACGCACGCTTGCGCTGCTTGCGGAACGGCAGCAACCTCGGTTTCGGACCTGCGTGCAACCGCGGCGTCTCGTTGGCGCATGGTGATGCGCTCGTGTTCCTCAATCCCGATTGCACGATCGAACCGGACACGATCGCGGCTCTCCGTGCGACCGCGGCGGACAGCCACAAGCTCGGCGTCCTCGGTGTCGAGATCCTTTCGCCGGGCGGCAAGCCCGCGCGCGGCAACCGGCGACGGGAACCGACGCTGCGGCGCGCATCGATGACGTTCAGCGGTCTGGCGCATTTCGAATCGCGCTGGCCGGCGCTGGGCGGCGTCGAGATGCCCGCATTTCGCACCGAGCGCAGGCCAGCGGTAGAGATCGTGGACGCGGTTTCGGGCGCTTTTCTGTTCCTGCCGCGGCGCGTGTTCGATGAAATCGGCGGGTTCGACGAGGCGTATTTCGTGCATGTCGAGGATCTGGATCTCTGCCGTCGCGTCCGCGATGCGGGCTACGCGGTTGCGATCGTGTACGGATTGCACGCGGTGCACGCGCAGGGTGGCTCGAGCCGGCACCGTCCGCTGTTTGTCGCGTGGCACAAGCACCGCGGCATGTGGCGCTATTTCAGGAAATTCGATCCGGCCGCACACAATCCGCTGGCGGGCGCGTTCGCGTGGATCGGAATCTGGGCGCATTTCGCGCTGGCCGCGGCGTATCAATTCGCGCGGGGCTACTTAGCTCCGCGTGGGCCAACGCAACCAACGAACGGCGAAGCGACGCGCGCAGCTTAGTGCGCGCGTCGTGAACCAAGGTCTGACCGGATCAGGGACCGACGTATTGCTGGATCGTCGTCTGGCACGACACGCCCGCGCAATCGGGACCGGTGGTGTGCGGATCGGTGAAACGGATGTTGAAGTAGTAATCCGTGTCGCCATCCAGATGGCAGTAAAAACGGCTACCCGTCCCCATGCGCCAGCGCAGCATCGCCTGATCATCACCCGGATCGTCATGAACCCAGCAGCCCTGATCCGACGGCTGGAAATCGCCGCAGGTGCGGCTGATTGCGGCGTCGATGTTCGGTCCGCCGCCGTACATGACGTGCTTGAACGTGCCAGTCAGCGCGAGCGGCTCGCCGGCGGGAACATGGAAACTCGCCGCGACGAATTCGGTTTTGCCGATGGTCTTGATCGTCGGGCTCGCGCCGGGAACGCCCGGCCACGTGGTGATGCCATCGAGCGCGTCGATGTGTCCCCAGATGTTGTCCCAGTCGGTCACGTCCACGCCGTGACGAACGCCGACGGGGAGATACCAGATGTCGCTGATCCGACGCAGGGAAAGCGTACCGGTCGGTGTCGAGATCGTTGCGGGGCATGCCGCCCCGGAATCGAAACTGTCTTTGTAGAGGCCGTCGGAAGTTTGTGACGTCGCGGCAGTGAGAAGCAGGGCGGCGATGCTGATCATTCGAATGCTCTTTTGAAATGGTGGACTTCTGAAAAATGCCGGCCATGGCTCCGTTGGCGGCGGCACCACCACTTCGCACGATCGGACTGCCGGCGCGTTACGCGGCAGCGCCGGTAGGCTTTTTTTGAAACAGGTGACCCTCCGCCGGCCGGCATTATGAACTGTCGCCGGCTGAACTTGGTTAAATTTTCTTTCGGATTTAGAGCTTTATGGATTTTGTCTAACGGGCTACATAACGTCTGCGTCACATTTTTCCGCGTCGATGGACATTAAGTGCCTGACGCAGATCCTGCGTGGCGGTGCGCGCTGCCTCGTCAAAATCCGGTCCGTTTGCGGCGTAGAGAATTCCGCGCGAGGAGCTGACGACGAGTCCCGCCTGTTCCGCGGTGGCGCCGTGTCGCACGACGGCTTCGATATCGCCGCCCTGCGCGCCGACGCCGGGAATCAGCAGCGGCATGTCACCGACGATCGCACGTACTTCGGCGAGCTCGGCCGGATAAGTCGCGCCGACGACGAGCATGCAGTTGCCGTTGGCGTTCCATTCGCGCGCGACCTTGCGCGCGACGTGCTGATAGAGCTTGTCTGCGCCGACGTTGAGATCCTGAATGTCGCGTGCGCCCGCATTGGACGTGCGGCACAGGATCACGACACCTTTGTCCGCGCGCGACAGAAAAGGTTCCAGCGCATCGTGGCCGAGGTAGGGATTCACCGTCACAGCGTCCGCGCCGTAGCGATCGAACGCTTCCTCGGCATAGAACCTGGCCGTGCTGCCGATGTCGCCGCGCTTGGCGTCGAGGATGACCGGCACGCCGCGGTGCGCCGAGTGGATGTGCGCGATGAGGCGCTCGAGAGCGTTCTCTGCGCGGTGCGCGGCGAAATGCGCGAACTGCGGTTTGAAACAGCAGACGAGATCGGCGGTCGTATCGACGATCGCGCGGCAGAATTCGAAGATCGCGTCGGGCCGCCCGCGCAGGTGTTCGGGAAAACGCGACGGCTCGGGATCGAGTCCGACGCAGACGAGCGAGTCGTTGCGTTGCCAGGCTTGTTTGAGAGTTTCGATGAAGGTCATGGCGCTATCGAAATCCAGTCATACGCCGCTTTTCCTTCTCCCGCGTGCGGGAGAAGGTGCCGGAGGCGGATGAGGGCCCTCTTGAGAGCTCGATGCGAGATTGCCCTCACCCCAGCCCTCTCCCGCAAGCGGGAGAGGGGATTGATGTCACGCCAGCTTCTTGTAACGGATCCGATGCGGCTGCGCCGCTTCGTCGCCGAGGCGGCGCTTCTTGTCATCTTCGTATTCGCGGTAGTTGCCCTGGAAAAACTCCACGTGCGAATCGCCTTCGAACGAGAGGATATGCGTCGCGATGCGGTCGAGGAACCAGCGGTCGTGCGAGATCACCATCGCGCAGCCCGGGAATTCGAGCAGCGCTTCTTCGAGTGCGCGCAGTGTTTCGACGTCGAGATCGTTCGACGGTTCGTCGAGCAGCAGCACGTTGCCGCCTTGCATCAATGTCTTGGCAAGGTGCAGGCGCCCGCGCTCGCCGCCGGAGAGTTGCCCGACGATCTTCTGCTGATCGGCGCCCTTGAAGTTGAAGCGCCCGATGTAGCCGCGCGATGGCGTCTGGTACTTGCCGACGGTGATGAGATCGGCGCCGCCGGATATCTCCTGCCAGACGGTCTTCGAGCCGTTCAGTGACTCGCGTGACTGATCAACGTAAGCGAGCTTCACCGTCGTGCCCATGACGATCTCGCCGCTGTCCGGCTTCTCGACGCCCGTGATGAGCTTGAAGAACGTCGATTTGCCGGCGCCGTTCGGGCCGATGATGCCGACGATCGCGCCGGGTGGAACCTTGAAGCTCAGATCGTCGATCAGCATGCGATCGCCGAACGATTTCGAAACGTGCTTGAACTCGACCACGAGATCGCCGAGGCGCTCGCCGGGCGGAATGTAGATCTCGTTGGTTTCGTTGCGCTGCTGGTAGTCGACCGCGTTCAGCTCCTCGAACCGGTTGAGGCGCGCCTTGCCCTTCGACTGGCGCCCCTTGGCGCCCTGGCGCACCCATTCGAGCTCGCGCTGGATCGCCTTGCGCCGCGCCTTTTCGCCGGATTCTTCCTGCTGAAGGCGCGCGTCCTTTTGTTCGAGCCAGGATGAATAGTTGCCCTTCCACGGAATGCCGCGGCCGCGGTCGAGCTCGAGAATCCACTCGGCGGCGTTGTCGAGGAAGTAGCGGTCATGCGTGACTGCGACGACCGTGCCCGGAAAGCTCTGCAGGAAATGCTCGAGCCATTCGACCGACTCGGCATCGAGATGGTTGGTGGGCTCGTCGAGCAGCAGCATGTCCGGCTTGGAAAGGAGCAGGCGGCAGAGCGCGACGCGGCGCTTCTCGCCACCGGAGAGCGTGGCGATCTTCGCATCCCACGGCGGCAGGCGGAGCGCGTCGGCGGCGATTTCGAGCGTGCGCTCCAGCGTGTGCGCATCGCTGGTCGCCAGGATCGCCTCCAGCCGCTGCTGTTCGACGGCGAGCTTGTCGAAATCGGCACCTTCCTCGGCATAGGCCGCGTACACCTCTTCGAGCTTCTTCTGCGCCTCGAAGATCTCGCCGACGCCTTCCTCGACGCTCTGACGGACCGTTTTTTCCGGATCGAGCTCGGGTTCCTGCGGCAGAAAGCCGATCTTGATGTCCGGCTGCGGGCGCGCCTCGCCGTTATAGTCCTTGTCGACGCCGGCCATGATGCGAAGGACGGTGGACTTGCCCGAGCCGTTGAGGCCAAGCAGGCCAATCTTGGCGCCCGGGAAGAACGACAGCGAGATGTCCTTGATGATTTCGCGCTTCGGGGGTACGACCTTGCTGACCCCGATCATGGTGTAGATGTACTGCATGAAGACTCCGTAGGTCCCGGGTCGACTCTCGGCCCGGGGAAGACGCGCGCGCTGAGCGGTGCGCCGTAGGCGCGCCCGGCTTCGTACGCTGGGGAAACGACGAATTATCGCCGATGCGGCGCCCCGGTGTCATGCCGCCGGCGTTCGCGGCGCGGCGCCTCGCTATGATGCGGCGATGGCTTCGATTACGGACATCCTGCGCACTGCGCTCGATCGGCAGCGCGCGGGCGCGCTCGCAGACGCCGAGGCACTCTATCGCGAGGTCCTCGCCGACAATCCCGATCACGTCGATGCGCTGCAGATGCTGGCCACCGTGCTGCATCAGCTCGGCCGCCCCGCCGATGCGCTCGCGTTGTTTGATCGCGCGCTCGCGCTTGCCCCCGCGCATGCCGGCGTGCTCGCCAATCGCGCAGCGGTCGAGCTCGATTGCGGTGAGCCCGCGCGTGCTGCAGCCGATGCGCAAGCGGCACTCACGCTGGACCCGACGCGATTCGGCGCGCGGCTCAATCTCGGCCTCGCGCTCGATCGGCTCGGCCGCATCACGGAGGCCGCGCGCGCGTTTCGCGCTGCAAGCCTGCAGCGTCCCGATGACGCCGCCGCGATGCTGCGCTGGCTACGCGCGGCCGGGCAGGCACGTCAGCCTGCCGGCGTAGCCGAATGGCTGAGCCGGCCGCCGCCGCGGTTGTCCAGCGACAAGCGACTTGCGCTCGAAGCGGCCGCCGCGCTCGAAGACGGCGGCCAGACCAGCGCTGCGCTCGTGCTTCTGAACCGGCTGCGCGCGGAGTCGCCGAACGACGCCGAAACCGCGTCGCGGCTCGAGACCGCGATGCGCTACGGGAGCGCCTGCGCGCTCGAAGCGCAACGCCGCAGCGACGATGCGATCGCGATCGCGAGCGAACTGCTCGCCGCAGTGCCGCGCCATCGCGGCGCACGCCTGCTGCGCGCAGAGCTCATGCTCGAACGAGCCGACATCGATGCGGCGATCGCCGACCACGCGCTGCTCGCCCAAGCGCATCCGCGCGATCCCGTCGCAGCGAGCTCGCGCCTCATCGCGCTCCAGCACTCGTCCGGCTCCGGTGCCGACGCGATAGCGACGGCGCACCGCGAGTGGGGGCGCTGCCACGCCGAGCCCGTCGCTCCGCGTCCTCCCGCGCGCCATAAGAGCGGCGCGCCGCTCCGCATCGGCTGGATTTCGCCGCGCCTTTCGGCTGGCGTCGTCGGCACATTCTTCGCGGCCGAGTTCGAAGCGCTCGATCGCGACCGCATGCGGCATTTCGTCTACGACGACGGCAGCGTCGAGGACGCGATCAACGCGCGCTTTCGCGCGGCCGCCGATGCCTACCGGCGCATCGACACGCTCGACGACGGCGAGTTGGCCGAAAAAATTCGTAACGACGGCATCGACGTGCTCGTCGATCTTGCCGGCCATAGCCCCGGCAATCGCCTTCGCGCGTTTTCTGCCCGGCCGGCGCCGGTGCAGGCGAGCTGGCTCGACTACTTCCACAGCACGGGCTCGGACGCGATCGATTTCTTCGTCACCGACGCGCATACGAGCCCGCCGCAAACGGCGCAGCGCTACAGCGAGCGGCTCGTCTACCTCGGCTGCGGACGGCTCTGCTATGCGCCCGCGGTAGCGCTGCCGGAGCCCGCTTCGCGCGCGGATCGCCTCGTTCGATTCGCCTGCTTCAACCGCGTCGCGAAGATCAACGACGCGGTGCTCGCAGCCTGGGCGGAGATTCTCGCCGCATGCGCTGGCAGCGTGCTGCGGCTCAAGGCCGGCGCGTTCGACGACGCGCAGATGCGTGCGCATTTTCTCGCGCGCTGCGCGCGGCACGGCATTGACGAGCGTCGTCTCGAGCTTCGAGGCTACGGCACACACGCCGAGGCGCTCGCGGCGTACGCGGACATCGACGTCGCACTGGATACGTTTCCGTTTTCCGGCTGCGCGACGAGCTGCGATGCGCTCGCGATGGGCGTGCCGGTCGTCACCTTGCAAGGCGAAGCTCCGGCCGGGCGTCAGACTGCGAGCCTGCTCGCCGGCGCTGGTCTCGAAGACTGGATCGCCCGCGATCGCGAGAGTTATGTGCGCATCGCGTGCGCGCTCGCGGCGGATACGCAGGCGCGGTACCGCTGGCGTGCCGAGTTACCCGCACGCAGGCACGCAACGTTCGGCGACGTGGCGCGCCATGCACGTGCGCTGTCGGCTGCGCTTCAGGCGATGTGGGACGCGAGCGGCGACGCGGGCCGGCCCCAGTCGTCCGAGCCGCTTCGCATCGACGCCTGAGCGTGTCGCGAAGCGCGCCGCAGCGCGATCGTTGCCGGACGGGGGGCGTCGGAAAACGGTAACATTCGGACCCGCCTCCACCCGGCGATCCCGCATGTTCCCGAACACGCTTCGCATCCGTGGCTACGACGATGAGCTGGCCGACGCGCTCGATGGAGAGCGCCGCCGCCAGGAAGACCACGTCGAGCTGATCGCCTCGGAGAACTACGCGAGTCCACGCGTGCTCGAAGCGCAAGGCTCGGTGCTGACCAACAAATACGCCGAAGGCTACCCCGGCAAGCGTTACTACGGCGGCTGCGAATTCGTCGACATCGCCGAACGGCTTGCGATCGAGCGCGTCAAGGAATTGTTCGGCGCCGGCTACGCCAACGTGCAGCCGCACTCGGGCTCGCAGGCGAATCAGGCCGTCTATTTCGCGCTGCTGAAACCAGGC
>DASYJJ010000082.1:0-1866 GCA_035996605.1 Rhodanobacteraceae bacterium | reverse complement strand
ATCGCGACCAAGATTTCCGTTTGCTGCGTACACAAGAAGACGCAGTCGACAATGCGTACTGGTGTTTCATGCACGCAAGTCGTTTTCCGCGCGATATGGGGTATCGCGCCTGTTTTTCCGTGCCGCTGATGAAGGAGATGCGCGAGTTTCTCAAGCGTACTGCCGATCAGCTGACGATGCGAGCCGCGAACAACAATCCCGGCCTCGCGCATATCGTGATGGCTTCGGATGCAAACGTTTACAACCTGGGCGGCGACCTCGAGCTTTTCTGCCGCCTGATCCGCGAGCGCAATCGCGAGCATCTTCTCGCCTACGCGCGTTTGTGCGTTGAAGGCGTGCACGAGCTTCACGCCGCGCTCAACCGCAATGCGCACACCGTCGCTCTCGTTCAGGGCGATGCGCTCGGCGGCGGGCTCGAGCTTGCGTTGTCTTGCCAGACCGTCGTTGCCGAACGCGGCATCGGCATGGGCTTCCCGGAAGTGCTGTTCGATCTTTTCCCGGGCATGGGCGCGTATTCGTTCCTGTGCCAGCGCGTCAGTCCGCGCCTCGCCGAGGAAATGATGCTCAACGGCACGATTTACTCGAGCGAAGATCTGCACCGCATGGGCGTCATCGACATCCTCGTGCCGAAGGGCGAAGGCGTGCAGGCCGTTCATGAGCTGATCCGTCGCAATCAGCGCATCGCGCATGCGCGCTCGGCGATGAATCGCGTTCGCCAAATCAGCAAGCCGGTCACGCTGGCCGAGCTGATGCAAGTCACCGAAGTGTGGGTCGATACGGCCCTCCAACTTGGTGAAAAGTCGCTGCGTACGATGGAGCGCCTGGTCCGCGCCCAGCAGAAGCGGCCGGCCATCGTCGAGTCGGAGCCGGCGCAGGAACAGCCTGCGTTCGCACGCATCTCGGCTGTGGTCTAAGAAGCTTTACGGAAACCCCCTCCGCAATACCGTGAACGCGGGTCTGGATCAGCTGATGCGATCCGGCCCGCGTTCCGACTCCTGAGGTGCCGCGGCTGTCTTCAACGCGTTGCGAGCGACTTCGAGTTGCTCGCGCACAGTCCTGATCCGCTGCCGCCATTCGCGCGCCAGCTGCCAGTTACCCAACCGCATCGTTTCCGAAGCAGCGCTCGAAAGGCGCACGGCGCCCATGTTGCCGGCGACGCCCTTCAGCGCGTGGCAATGATCGCGGAACATATCCCACTGAGCGCTGGCGCCGGTCTTTTCGAGCTCGCCGATGCTCTTTAGCGCGTCGCGCAGGCATTCGTCGAGGAAGAGACTGAGGAAATCGTTGCCGAGCTGGAGCTCTCTCAGCTCGTCCAGCACGTTGCGCGAGATGACCGTTTCGGCGGCTTCGGCTTCGGCGACGATCTGCGCGGGCTTGATCTGGGTTTCCGAAGAGCCGAGCGCGATATCCGCGAGCGAATCCAAAAGACGGTTCACCGCGATCGGTTTGGTCAGGAACGCGCGCGCGCCGGCCTGCTCGCACGCACGCACGGTCGATGCGGTCGCATCCGCGCTCAGTACGATGAACGGCGTCAGCGCGTGCGCGCCGGCTTCCATCACGCGCACCTGCTTCAACACGTCGAGGCCGCTCACGCCGGGCATGTGCAGATCGATGATGACGCCGTCGTAATGTCCGTCTTCCAGCGCCGCCAGCACATCCTCGCCGCTGTCGACGGTTTGCGCCTGGTGTCCCGCTTTTTCCAGAAGGCGACACACCACCGTGAGGTTGGCCGGCTGATCGTCCGCAACCAGAAGGCGCAGTGGACGCACGCGCGCACGGTGACGGATGAACGGATCGTCGAACGCGATGACGTTGTTGTCGCCGCCGTAGACGACCTCGGCGATTTTCTGACCCTGCGCAGCTTCG
>DASYJJ010000081.1:0-11751 GCA_035996605.1 Rhodanobacteraceae bacterium | reverse complement strand
GCCAATCACAACAGCCATCTCGACGCGATGGCGATGATCAGCTTGCTGCCTTTGCGGTTGCTCCCGCGGGTGCGCCCGGTTGCGGCGGCGGACTATTTTTTGCGCAACAAACTGCTTGCATGGTTTGCGCTCGACGTCATCGGCATCGTTCCGTTGAATCGCACACGCAACGATCCGCGCGAAGACCTGCTGGCACCGGTCGCCGCGGCGCTCGAGCGCGACGAGATCCTGATCTTCTTTCCCGAAGGTTCACGCGGCGCGCCGGAGCAGATGACCGAATTCAAGACCGGCCTCGCGCGCATCGCCGAACGGCGCCCCGATGTGCCGGTGATTCCAGTGTTCACGCACGGCCTTGGCAAGGCGCTGCCGAAAGGCGAATGGGTCGTCGTGCCGTTCTTCGTCGATATTTTTGTCGGCGAGCCGTTGCGGTTCGACGGCGATCGGGGCGCGTACATGCAGCGTTTTCGCGACGCGACGAGCACGTTGGCCACCGAAGAAAAACACAGCGAGTGGTTGTAGGCGCCACTGGAAGACACGAGACGAGACATGCTGCGGAATCGAGTCCGCGTCGCGTTATGGAACGACCTGATCGATTTCGAGCGAAATCGGCTCGCTGCGACTCGAAGCGATCGGCGGCGACAGCGCCTGCAAATCGCCGCTCTGCGGCATCGCGTTGCCGGATTTGGAGACGCGTGCGCCCACGACCACCTGTGCGAATTTGGAAAGCTTCATCGCCGGCATCATGCTCATGCTGTCGTCCAGCGTGACCGTTGCCGGAAGCTCGCCTGCCTTGAGGCGCTTGATCGCCAGCGGCATCGGCGGCCCGCTTGCGGCGCGTGCGAAAACGAACAGCGTCGCGCTTGAATCGAGTTTGTCCTTGAGTTTCGGATCGAGCGTCACGCTGACCGTCAGACGCGGCGTGGCAGCTGTCTGCGCAGCGCCGGAATCCGCATTCTGCGCGGGAGCCGGGCCGCCACCGGCATCGGCGACGGCGCCTTCAGGCGAACCCGCCGACTGATCGGCTGACTCGGTTGCTCCGGCAGGAGCACGCTCGGGTTCTGGCGGTGCGCGGCCATCGCGGCGCGCCTCCGCGTCGGCGATTTCATTGCGGACGCTGCGCGCGACGTCGGAATCGGGTGCGAGCATCGGCAACAGGGTTTTCCAGGTCGCGATCGCGTTTGCGTAGTTTTCGGACTGATAGTCGCTGATGCCGATCAACCAGAGCGCACGCTGGTTCTTCGGATCCTTCTTGAGCACGTTTTCGAGCAGCGTGCGCGGCTCGCCGTCGAGTCGATGATCAAGTGACGCGACGGCAAGCGCCTGCGCGTATTCGACCGCGATATCCGCATCGTCCGGCGCGCGCTCGTGCGCCTGCTTGAATGCATCGCGCGACTCTGCGGCACGATCGGTCGCCTGATAGGCGCGAGCGAGCAGCGCCCAACCCTGTGCATCGTCGGGATTCTGCTTGAGCTTTGCGGCGAGACCGGCGATCGCGTTCTCCATGTCAGCGGCGCTGTGCTCTGCGCCGGGCGGCGGCGCGAGATTCGCCGGATCCAGCGCCTGCGGCGTTCCGACCAGACGATAAAGCAGCAGCGCCGAGGCCGGCAGCAGCAGAGCAACGGCGAGCAAGGCGGCGAATGCGGCGCGCGAACGGCGCCCGCTTGCCGGTTGCGATTGCGTCGTGGTGTCTTTCTTCTCGAGCATTGCGCGCTTCGTCGCGTATTCGTTTTCCTCGAGGATTCCGGATGCGAGCGCTCGATCCAGCATTCGAAGACGCCGCGCGGAATCGGCCGCCGTCGACGCTGCGGGCGGGCGTCTCAACAAAGGCACGAGCACGAAAGAAAGCGCGGCAGCGATCATCACCGCTGCAAATGCGAGGAACGTCGCCATTACCAGTCGTCCTCGACGTCGGCGGACATGCGTGCGGAATTCGAAGACGCCGAGGCCGGACGCGCGCGGCGTCGCACGACGACGAAGATTGCAGCAGCGCCGGCAAGCAGCACGAGCGCGGGACCAAACCAGAGCAGCCAAGTACCGGCATGCAGCGGCGGATCGTAGAGAACGAAATCGCTGTAGCGAGCGGTAAGCCAGGCTTTGATCTCATCGTCGCTCTTGCCAGCTTGCATCTGCTGGAACACATCACGGCGAAGATCAGCCGCCAGCGGCGCGTTGGAGTCGGCGAGGCTTTCGTTCTGGCAAACGAGGCAACGCAGTTGCTTCGTCAACGCCTGGAAGCGGAGCTCTTCGGTGTGGTCTTTGAACGGCAGCGGGTCGATCGCGCTGGCGGCGGAAGAAAACAGCAGGCTGCCCGACAGCAAGAGCGCCGCCAGAAAATAACGTCGAGACGACGCGAGAGGAGTGCTCGCTCGGCGCGCCAACGACGACCATGCGCCGATCATCATCGTGCCGCCTGCTTGTTCAACTCCGCGATTCGCGGCAACAGCTCGGTCGAGATCACTTCGGGCGTAATCGGGCTGATGTATTTGTAGCGGATCACACCGCCCGCATCGACGAGAAACGTTTCCGGCGCGCCCGTCACGCCGAAATCGATCGCGACATTGCCCGGAAAATCGGCGACGACCACATCGTACGGATTGCCGAATTGCGCGATCCAGCGTTTCGCATCGTCGGGTTCGTCTTTGTAGTTGAACCCGACGAGTTTGATGCCGAGACGCTTGCCGTCGCTCATCAGGATCGGGTGTTCGTCGCGGCACGCAAAACACCAGCTTGCGAACACGTTGAGCAGGTAGGGCCGGCCAGCGAGATCGGCGCTGCCGATTTTTTTCGACGGATCGTCGAGCAACGGCAGCGAGAATTGCGGCGCGGGTTTGCCGATGAGCGGCGAGGGTACTTCGCGTGGATCATGGCTCTCGCTCCAGCGGATCCCGAAGCCGAGCAGCGCGAGCACCAGCACGAAGCCGGCGAATGGCAACAGGCGCACGTTCATGCGCTGGCCTTGGCTGATGCCGGTGTCGCGGCGGGAAGTGGCGCAGCGGGCGTCGTCGCGGAGTCGGCGCTGCGCTCTGCGTCAGGCAATGCACGAAACCGTCGATCCGCCGCGGCGACGAACCCACCGAGCATCATGAACAGCGCGCCGAGCCAGATCCAGCGCACGAACGGCTTGATGTAGATGCGGACGGCCCACGCGCCATCGGTGCCGATCGGTTCGCCGAGCGCGACGTAGATATCGCGGAACAGCCCGGGATCGATCGCCGACTGCGTCTGCACCTGAGTCCCGCGCGAATACTGACGCTTCTGCGGTTTGAGCGTCGCGACGACGGCATCGTTCTTGAGAACGGTCAGAGTGCCTTGATCGGCCTTGAAGTTCGGGCCTGCAGCGCTGGTGACACCGTCGAAGCGGAATATGTACCCGCCGATCTCGACGCTTTCATTCCGACCTAGCTTGATGTCTTTTTCGACGTTCGTTGCTTCGACGATCAGCACGCCCGCGAGAAAAATCGCGACGCCGAAGTGCGCGAGGATCATGCCGAACATCTCCGGCGTGTAGCGGCGCCCGCGCGGTGCGTTGCGCCAGCGCGCGAGCGCATACAAAATGATGCCGAGTCCGACCCAGATCGACGCGGCGGCTCCCGCGATCGCCTTGAACGGCAAACCATCGGCGAGGACGCGAGCGAGGATTACAGCCAGCACTGCGAGTCCGACCGCAGCCATCAGCGCCGGTTTCAACGCGCCGAGTGCGGCACGCCAGTTCCCGCTGCGCCAGCGCAGGAAAGGTCCGAACGGCATCAGCACGGCAACCGGCAGCATCAGCAGCACGAACATGAAACCGAAGTAGGGCGGGCCGACGGAAATGCGGCCGAGATTCAACGCCTCGCCGAGCAGTGGATACAGCGTGCCGAGCAGCACCATCGCCGCCGCGCACACGAACATGAGATTGTTCACGAGCAGCAATGTTTCGCGAGAGATGGCCGCGAAGGGTTCTCCGCCTGCGACTTTCGGTGCGCGCAATGCGTAAATCAGAAGCGAGCCGCCGATCACGATTGCGAGAAACACCAAAATGAAAAGTCCGCGCTTCGGATCGCTCGCGAACGCATGCACGCTGGTGAGCACGCCCGAGCGCACCAGAAAGGTTCCGAGAAGTGACAGCGAAAACGCAAAGATCGCGAGGAGCAGCGTCCACGCCCGGAACGATCCGCGTTTTTCCGTCACGGCCTGCGAATGGATCAGCGCAGTGCCGACCAGCCATGGCATGAACGAAGCGTTCTCGACCGGATCCCAGAACCACCAGCCGCCCCAGCCCAGCGTGTAATACGCCCACCACGACCCGAGCGCGATGCCGAGCGTCAGGAATCCCCAGGCGACATTCGTCCACGGGCGCGCCCAGCGCACCCAGCGCACGTCGAGCTCGCCGCCGATCAGCGCGGCGAGCGCAAACGAGAACGCGACCGAAAAACCTACGTAGCCGGTGTAGAGCATCGGCGGATGCATGATGAGCCCGGGATCCTGCAGAACCGGGTTCAGATCGTTGCCGTCGAACGGCATCGGCAACGCGCGCTCGAACGGATTCGAGGTGAGCACGGTGAACAGAAGGAATCCGAGACTGATGAAGCCGAGCACGCCGAGCACACGCGCGATGAATGCGTCCGGCAGACGATGACTGAACGTCGCGACCGCGACGGTCCACACGTTGAGGATCAGCACCCACAGCAGCAGCGAACCTTCGTGCGCGCCCCAGACCGCGGAGAACCGGTAATACCAGGGCAGCAAACGGTTCGAATTCAGCGTAACGTATTTGACCGAAAAATCCTGCGTGACGAACGCGTAGGTCAGGATCACGAATGCGAGCACGACGAAAACCGCCTGTCCCGCCACCGCCGGACGTGCGACACCGATCAGAGCGCGATTGCCGATCTGCGCGCCGAGGATCGGAAGCACGCACTGCGCTGCGGCGAGCAGCAGCGCAAGGATGAGTGCGAGTTGGCCGAGCTCGGGGATCACTGGATGCCTCCCGGTGAAGACGACGCCGACGCATGATCGACATGCGCCGCCTTTGCCTTCGCGATCGCATTGGCGACTTCGGGCGGCATGTAGGTTTCGTCGTGCTTGGCGAGGACTTCGGTCGCGACGAAACGCCCGTCCTGCATCGCTCCGGTCGCGACCACGCTCTGGCCTTCGCGGAAGAGATCCGGAAGGATGCCGGTGTATTCGACGGGAATCGTCTGGAAGCGGTCGGTCACCACGAAATCGACCTTGAGCGAATCGTTGGCACGCTTGATCGATTGTTCCTCGACGACGCCGCCGAGGCGGAACCGCGCTAGTTTTGGCGGACTTCCGGCGCGTACTTCGGAGGGCGAAAAGAGATACGTCATGCTTTGCTGCAGCGCGATCACGCTCAGAGTCGTCGCGATCGCGACGGCGGCCACGACCAGCGAAATCACGATCAACCGGCGTTTGCGGGTCGGCGTCACGGTGTTGTCTCGCGCGCCTGGCGACGCTTCAGTTTGCCGCGCAATTCGGCGAGCACGCGTTTGCGGCGCAGGCGCGGCGCTATCGCATCGATCGCAAGTACGATCAGGAACACGGCATACGAAGGCCAGATGTACGTGCCGTAGCCGCCCATTGCGAAGAAATCAGTCATGAGCGCGTACCGTTGTCGCCCGGCGCAGCGGCGAGCGCGACGTCACGCGCCCAGTCCTTGCCGCCTTCGAGCTCGAGCAATCCCACGCGAGCGCGCGCGAGAAGGCTCGCGAAAAACCAGAGGTGCGTCGCGAGCGCCATCGTGAGCAGCGGCCAGATCATGTCGCCGCTGATCTTGGAAGGTCCGAGCAACCGAACCGTCTGCGCCTGATGCAATGTGTTCCACCAGTTCACCGAGAAATGCACGATCGGCACGTTGATGATGCCGATCAAGGCTAGGAAAGATGCCGCGCGCGCGGCCTGTCGGCGATCTTCGATGGCGTGATAAAGACCGATCACGCCGAGATAGAGAAACAGCAACACGAGTTCGGACGTGAGACGTGCGTCCCAGGTCCACCACGTTCCCCACATCGGTTTGCCCCAGAGCGAACCCGTGACCAGCGTAATGAAGGTGAACGCGGCGCCGACCGGAGCGCTCGCCATCGCGAGAATCTCGCTGAGCTTGATGCGCCACACGAGCGCGATGAACGCATTGACGGCCATGAACCCGTAAGCGAAAAGGCCCATCCATGCACACGGTACGTGCACGAAAATGATGCGGTAGGCGTCGCCTTGTTGATAGTCGCGCGGTGCGAGGACGAGACCGCCGTACAGCGCGAGCGCGCCGAGCAGCACGGCAATGCCAAACAGCCATGGCGCGAACGCGCCGGCGATGCGGTAGAACGTCGGTGGCGAGCCGATCTTGTGGAACCAGAGTACGAGCGGATTCATCGGACCAGTGTGACGAGCCATCCAGACCGTTCGCCCCATGCTATCGAAGGGCAGGCGGCCTCGCGACACCGTTCGCTTTGATACGTCAGCACGAACGGATGAAACGGAGTCGAACGCCGCGAAACGCAACACGGTGTCAACTCAGCGAAATCCTCAACGCCGCCGCGCATGCCAGCGGCGCAAGTACCAGTGAGAGCACCAATCCCGCGCCAAGCCAGAGCAGCGGCGCGACGAACCCGATACCCGCCTGTGCCGCATTGCAGGCGCCCGCGCCGAAGATCAGCACCGGCACGTAAAGCGGCAGCACCAGCAGCCCCAGCAGCATACCAGAGCGGCGCATTCCGACGGTCAGCGCGACGCAGACTGCGCCGATCAGGCTCAGAAGCGGCGTCGCCATCGCAAGCGCTACCAAAAGCACCGGCAACACCGCGTGCGGTAGGTTCAGCATCTCGGCCAGAAGTGGCGTGACGATCAGCAGCGGCAGGGCCGTCGTCAGCCAGTGCACTGCGATCTTGCACGCAAGCAGCAGCGCGAGCGGATGCGGCGAAAGGACCAGCTGCTCCAGCGAGCCGTCCTCGTAATCGCCGCGAAAAAGTGTGTCGAGCGCAAGCAGACCCGAAAGCAGCAGCGCCACGAACACGGTGCCCGCGGCAATCCGCCGCAGGTTGTCCGGCTCGGGTCCGAGCGCGAGCGGGAACAGCGCGACGACGATCAACGCAAACAGAATAGGGTTCAGCGCGTCGCCACGCCGCCGCCAGACGAGCGTGAGATCGCGGCGGATCAGGGCAAAGCAGGCGGCGGAGGTCGAACCGGGTTTCATGGCGCGTTCGCCGGCGACATCGTGCGCTCGGTCGTTGCGCGCAACGGAATCCTCCGCGGCGTTCCGCTCGTGAACGCATACGCTCCATGCGACGTAATCAGCGCCGCACCGCCGCGCCGCGCATGCAGCTCGAGCAGGCGGTTCACGAGCTTGATGCCTTCGAGATCGAGATTCGCGTACGGCTCGTCGAGCAGCCAGAGACCCACCGGCGCGAGCAACACCCGCGCGAGCGCCACGCGCTTTTTCTGACCGGCGGAGAGCTGGCGCGTCGGTACATCGGCGAATCCTTCGAGCCCGACGCCGGCAAGCGCAGTCGCCGGACTGATCCCCGCGCGCACACCGATAAGCCCGGCAGCGAATCGGAGATTTTCGAGCGCGGTGAGGTCGCCCTTGAGTCCGGGCTGATGCCCAAGCAACGCGACCTGGTGTGAAAGTCGTGCGAGCGTCAGCGGCTCGCCATTCAGCAGCACATCGCCCGTGGTCGCTTCGAGAAGCCCGGAAAGGACGCGCAGCAACGTGGTCTTTCCGGCGCCGTTGTCGCCTTCGATGAGCACGACCTCGGCTTCATGCAGCGCGAAATCGAGCGGTCCGAAAATCGGCTCGTCGTTGCGCGCATAGCAAAGCCGGCGCGCTTCGAGCAGGGCGGGGCGGTCGTGTCGATCGATCGATGGCATGTGAGGCAGAGGCTACCAAGGTTTCGGCGCTGCGTCCGGACATGGCGCACGCGTCAATTTGCGAGAACGCGAGAACAAGTTTTTCGCACAGCCAAGGTGAAGCGTCGGCGCGCTCGAGCCCTAGGCCCATTCGACATCGGCGCTCTCGCCGATCAAGTCCCGCCAATCCGAACGATAAACGCGAAGCACGGTCGGCAACTTCGCGCGAACGACGACGATGCTGTTCTGTTCGTACGTCTGCACCAGCGCGGTGACGTCGGATTCCACAATGCCGCGTACCAGCAAGCATTGCTCGCGCCAGGCTTCGCCCGGGATGTGTCCGGCACCTTCCAGGAAGGAATGACCGCCTTGGCGCAGCCTGGCACGCAGCGATTCGAGGCGCTGCTCGTTTTCTTCGCGCGGCAGCGATTGCGAGTGCGGATTGCACGACGTGATGTAGAACGCGCTTCGATCGCCGCCCATCCAGCGCAGCACGGCGGCCGGTGCGGGCTCGCCGACACGCAGCGTCGCGATGCGGCCACGCGCCAGCTCGACGTCGTAATGCGATTCGCGATACAGCGCGAGCAGCGCGTGAATGCGTACGGCTTCGGTCTCGATCGCGCTCACGACAGCGGCTCCAGCTGTTCGCGCACTTTCGCATCTGCAGCGGCGAGATCGATGTCGCCGATCCGCTCGTGACCGGCGGTAAGCTCGCGCAGCAGGCGCTCTTGCGCGACACCGCGCGCGAACGCTTCCGCGTAAGGCATGCGCGTGAACGTGACCATCGAATCGCGCGGCACGAATCGATCGGGATGTCGCTCGGCGAGCGAGCGAGCGAGCTCGCGGCGCAACAGAAACGCAGGATCGGCGACGGAATCGCGCATTTCGACGTAGTTCTCCAGCGCCATCGCCGCGATTGCTTCCGCGTTCGGGCGCCGTCGTCGCTCGAACTCGGCGAAGACCGCGGCCGTGTCGTCGGGAGTCGCCGCGAAAAGCTGCGCCAGCTCGACGGCATCTTCGAATCCGCAGTTCATGCCCTGGCCGTGAAACGGAACGATCGCATGCGCCGCATCGCCGATCAGCAGCGCGCGTCGATCGAGGTGCCATCGATCGAGATACAGCGTTGCCAGCACCCCGACGGGATTGGCCGCGAAATCTTTTTCGAGTTCCGGAATCAGCGGCAGCGCGTCGGCAAAATCGCGCTCGAACAAAGCGCGCGCCGCGGCCGGAGAGTCGACAGTTTCAAAGCTCGGATTTCCCGCATTCGGCAGAAACAGCGTGACAGTGAAACTGCCTTCGGCGTTCGGCAGCGCGATGCACATGTAATTGCCGCGCGGCCATATATGGAGCGCATTCGGCTCGATGGCAAAGCGCTCGCCGCGTGCAAGCGCGGCCGCGGCTGCGGGTGGGATCGTCGCTGCGGGAAAGTCGGGCAGTGCCGGAATCTCGAGCTCCTTGTAGCCGTGCCCGAGCGGTTCGATACGCTCGCCGAGCGGCTGCGTCGCGTTCATCGCCGCGCGCAACGCGGATCCGGCGCCGTCTGCGCCGATTGCGAACGGAACGCGCTGCTCGTGTGGCTCGCCGGATTCGTTCTCGAAACGGAGCGTCACCTCGTCGCCGAAATTGGCGCCCGCCAATCGCCGGTCGAACACGAACCGCGCGCCGGCCATTTCGGCCGCGTCGATGAGCGCGGTGTTGAGACGACCGCGACTCACCGACCAGATCACCTCGCTGTCATCGCGGCCATAGCGCAAGAGCTCCGTGTGCCCGTCGCGGTGGTGCACCATGCGTCCGCGCATCATCACGGCAAGGCTCATCACCGTGTCGGTCATGCCCGCGAGGCGCAGGCCATGCAGTCCGCGCTCGGCGAGCGCGAGATTGATCGAGCGCCCGCCCGCATAACCGGCGACGCGCGGATCGTGGCGACGTTCGTACACGGTGACTGAAAAGCCGCGTTGCGTGAGCAGCGTCGCCAGCAGCGCGCCGACGAGTCCGGCGCCGACGATCGTGATGGGGTTCTGCTTCATTCGCGGTCCGCGCGATTCGTTATATGCGCCGGTCGCACGGTGCCGCTCGCGAGATGCAGCGGGAACACCGGCAAAGAATCCGGCATCTGATCCGATTGAGATCTAGCCACGCCGGGCCGCCCATTCCTCGACGGCGATCACGAAGCGCAGGCAATCGATGCGGCGATTGTAGAGCGGCGTCGGCGCGGCGCGGATCACATCGGGCTCGCGCCAGTCGACCACGACCCCGATCGCGTTGAGATGATCGAACAGCGCGCGCCCGTCGCTGCGTCCGCCGCGCACGCGAAGCGAGAGTTGGCAGCCGCGGCGTTCGGGTTCGCGTGGCGTTCCGATCTCGAGCACATGATCGAGCCGCGCGCGGAGCAGCGATTCGAAGTACGCGGTGAGCGCCACCGATTTCTTGCGCAGCGCATCCATGCCCGCGCAGCGGAAAATCGAAAGCGAAATGCGCAGCGGCGCCAGTGCGAGGATTGGCGGATTTGAAAGCTGCCAGCCGTCCGCGCCCGGCGTCGGCGCGAAATCCGGACCCATGCGGAAACGCGAATCCTGATCGTGGCCCCACCAGCCGGCAAAGCGCGGCCGATTGGTTTTCGCGTGGCGTTCGTGCACGAAACAGCCGGCAACGGCGCCAGGGCCGGCATTGAGATATTTGTAGCTGCACCAGACGGCGAAATCGCAGTGCGTATCGTGCAGACGCAGCGCGAGATTGCCGGCTGCGTGCGCGAGATCGAAACCGACGACGCAGCCCTTGCGATGCGCAGCTTCGGTGATCGCGCGTAGATCGAACGCCTGTCCGGTCCGATACTGCACGCCGGCGAGCAGCACCAGCGCGATGCGGGATCCGTGTTCGTCGAGGACGCGCTGAATCGCCGCGTCGGAGATCGTGCCGCCCGGCTCGTCGCCATCGAGTTCGATGAGTGCGTCGGCGGGATCGTATCCTTGAAATCGGATCTGCGATTCGACTGCATAACGATCCGAAGGAAATGCATGTTTCTCGATGAGAATGGCCGGCCGCTCGGAAGTCGGCCGGTAGAAACTCACCATCATCAAGTGCAAATTGACCGTCAGCGAATTCATCGCGACGACTTCACTCGGCAGCGCGCCGACCAGGGCTGCGAGATCCTCGCGCACGAATTCGTGATACGGCATCCAGGGATGCTTGCCGTGGAAGTGGGCCTCGACTGCAAATTTCTGCCAGTCGTCGAGCTCATCGGCGAGCGCCTTGCGTACCGCACGAGGCTGGAGTCCGAGCGAGTTGCCGCAGAAATAGACCTGATCGGATCCGTCGGAATTCGCCGGTATCAGGAACTCGTCGCGAAACGACGCCAGCGGGTCGGCGGCGTCCTCGGCGAGCGCGTGCGCTTCGGCGGAAGCGATCTCGTTCGTCGTCATGTCATGCGTCGTCTGCGCGCTCAGCGCTTCAGCGATCCGACGACACTGGCGCAGGCCGCGTCGAACCCGTCACTCCAGTCTTTGGGCGTCGCATCGATAAGCGGGCGCTGGCAGCGCACTTCGATGGCGACATTGCCGGCAAGCTGGTAGGTGTCTCGCACGAAATAACGTGTCTTGTTGCGCATGACGTAATAGCGGTGCACGGTCGAATCCTTGTTCGCCGAGTCCGGTTCGTAGCCGGCTTGTCCTTTGGCGCGCTCGAATTCCTCCGTCACGAAAGCGGAAAAATCCGTACTCGCCTTGAGGCTGCGTGTTTTCACTGTAACGCTGGCAGTGTCGTCGCTGCCCTGCGCGGCCGCGTCCGGCACCTGGAAGATGACCGCCTGCGGATCGCCGTCGGCTTTTTCCATGATTGCGGTCCAGTCCGGCGGCACGTGGAAATGCACCTGTCCGGCGTTGAGCTCGTAGTCGGTCTTGGCCTGCGCGAATA
>DASYJJ010000080.1:0-8681 GCA_035996605.1 Rhodanobacteraceae bacterium | reverse complement strand
AAATCGCACCCTTGTGGACTTCGGCCTGCATCCGTCGCAGCGTCTCGTGAATGAACGCGGCACGCGCGCGTTGCTCCGCGTCGAGATACTGGTTGCGCGAGCTCATCGCGAGGCCGCTTGGCTCGCGCGCGGTCGGCGCGTCGACGATTTCGATCGGATAACCAAGATCGACCGTCAACCGACGGATCACGAGCAGCTGCTGATAGTCCTTTCGGCCGAACACGGCTACATCGGGACGCACGAGATTGAAGAGCTTGGATACGACCGTCGCGACGCCGTCGAAGTGGCCGGGCCGGACGGCGTCTTCGAGCACGTTGTCGAAACCCGGTACGTGCACGCGCACGGTGTCGGCGATGCCGTACGGATAGATCGCGTCGATTTCGGGCATGAAGAGCGCATCGCAGCCGTGCGATGCGAGCCCTGCGGTGTCGGCGTCGGGCGTGCGCGGATAGCGCGCGAAATCTTCCTTCGGGCCGAACTGCGTCGGATTGACGAACACGCTCGCGACGACGACGTCGGCGTGCTTCTTCGCGATCGCAATCAGCGAATAGTGTCCCGTGTGCAGGTTGCCCATCGTCGGCACGAGCGCGACGCGCTTGCCGTGCTTGCGCATCGGCGCGAGGAACGCGGCGAGATCGCGCGCGCTTTCGAAGACCTGCATCGGCATCTCAGTAGCTGTGCTCGGCGTCGGGAAACGTGCGCGTACGCACCGCATTCGCGTAAGCCGACAGCGCGCCGACGATCGAATCGTTGCCGGCGAGGAAGTTCTTGACGAAGCGTGGCCGCCGGCCGCGCGAGAGGCCGATCAGGTCATACATGACGAGCACCTGGCCGTCGCAATCGACGCCGGCGCCGATGCCGATGGTCGGAATGTGCAATTCGCGCGTGATTTCCGCTGCGAGCGCGGCGGGCACGCATTCGAGCACGAGGAGATCGGCGCCGGCTTCCTGCACTTCACGCGCGGCACTCTTGAGATGCGTCGCCGCGGCGTCCTCGCGTCCCTGCACGCGGTAGCCGCCGAGCTTGTGCACCGACTGCGGCGTGAGCCCAAGATGCGCGCACACCGGCACATCTCGTTCGCTCAACGCATGAATCACTTCCGAAGCCCAACCCGAGCCTTCGAGTTTCACCATCGCTGCGCCGCCCTCTCCCATCAAACGCCTTGCGGTGGCGAGCGCGGTCACGCTGTCTCGCGCGCTCAGGAAAGGCATGTCGGCAATGAGCAATGCGCGCGCGACTCCGCGCGCCGCGCACGCCGAGTGGTAGACCATCTGATCGACCGTTACCGGCAGCGTGCTCGCATGACCCTGCACCACCATTCCGAGCGAATCGCCGACGAGCACGATGTCGATGCCGGCCACATCCGCCGCCGTGGCGAAGCTCGCGTCATACGCGGTCACGACGACGATCTTCTCGCCGCGACGCTTGAGCTCGCGCAGCTCCGGCAACGTCACCGGCGTGCGGCCATTCGATTGCGGAGGCATGGGGTTGGGTTCCTGGCGAAAGTCGGATTATTCCGCACCGGCGCTCACGGCGCACCCGCATCGTCGATCGGCGTGCAGCCGCCGGTATCGACGCGCGCCAGCAGATCGCGCACCTTGCCGCTGCCCGGCACGACCCGATCCGCATCGAGATCGGCGAGCGGCATCAGCACGAAGGCCCGTTCGGCGATCCGCGGATGTGGTACGCGGAGCCCGTCCTCGTCGACCGACTGATCGCCGTACAGCAGGATATCCAGGTCGAGCGTGCGCGGACCCCAGCGCGTGCCTTCGCGACGGCGTCCGTGGGCGCGTTCGATCGCGAGCAACGCATCCAGCAGCGCGCGCGGCGCTAGCCGAGTGCGAAGTGCGACGGCTGCATTGACGAACGGCGGCTGCGCGGTCATGCCCCATGGCAGCGTGCGGTAGAGACGCGACGCACGCATGAAGGTGCTTTCGGGCAATCGAGCGAGCGCCTGGATCGCGCTCTGAACCTGCCGTTCGGGATCGTCGAGATTGCTGCCGATCCCGATGTACGCAACGTTCTGGTCCACGCGGGCTCACTCGCTCGGGCTGGCACCTTCGGGTTTCGGTTTGGTCTTGCGCCGGCGGCGGCGTGCACGCTTGCGTTTCGGCGGCGCGTTCTCATCGCCCGCGACCTGCGGCTGCGGTGCGAATTGGCGGGCGAGATCCTGGTGATCCGTCGACTGCGCCGCAGTCCACCACTCGGCCAACTCGCCGAGTGCCGGCGATTCGGAGCTGCGCAACAGGAGGAAATCGTACGCGGCGCGAAAACGCGGATGCGCGAGCAGCCGGAACACGCGCTTCTTGACGCGTTGTTCGAAGCGCGGCTGCAGCATCCAGATTTCCTCGATGCTACCCGCGAAACGGCGCGGAATCGCAACGCGCTGCGCCTGCTCGCTCATGATGCTGTCGCTGGCGGAAGTCCACGCGGCAACCGCGTCGACGCCTTCGGCGACGAGGTCTTCAGCGGTTGCGCGCACCGGCTCCCAAAGAAGCGCAGCGAACAGGAAAGCCGGCGTTACGGGTTTGTCGGAACGCACGCGCTCGTCCGTGCTTGCGAGCGTGCGCTCGATCAGCACGCGAAACCGATCCGCGTGTGCGGACTTCAATGCGCGCGCGGTCGCGGGAAAAACATGCTCGAGCAATCCGTGCGTTTGCAGCGCATGGAAACTCGCGCGCCCGTAACCCGACAGAAAAAGTTTCATGGATTCATCGAAAAGCCGCGCCGGCGGCGCATCGGCCAGCAGCGCGCCGAGTCGCGTGAACGGCGCTGCGGTTTCGGGTGCGATGGTGAAGTCGAGCTTCGCCGCCAGACGCGCCGCGCGCAACATGCGCACGGGATCTTCGCGATAGCGCGAATCGGGATCGCCGATCAGGCGCAGCGTGTGCTGTTCCAGATCCTGAATGCCGCCGACGTAGTCGCGCACGCTGAAATCGGCAATGTCGTAATAGAGCGCATTCACCGTGAAATCGCGGCGCAGCGCGTCTTCTTCGATGGTGCCGTAGACGTTGTCGCGCACGATGCGACCATCGACGAGATGACGATCGCCGGTGCCGTCGTCGGTGGTTCCGCGAAATGTCGCGACTTCGACGATCTCGCGCCCGAATACGACATGCGCCAGGCGGAAACGGCGGCCGATGAGTCGGCAGTTGCGGAAAAGGCCGCGGACCTGTTCCGGCGTCGCGTTGGTCGCGATGTCGAAGTCTTTGGGATGTCCGCCGAGGAGGAGATCGCGCACGGCGCCGCCGACCAGAAATGCCTGGTATCCAGCTTCGTTCAGCCTGTAGAGGACGCGCAACGCGCCGTTGGAAATGTTGCGCCGTGAAATGCAATGGTCCGCGCGCGGCGTGCTGCGCATGTCGGGGGTGATCGCCGTTACCTGCCGCGTTGCGTTCGGACTCATTCCACGGAGACTTCCATTCGCAGCGGCAGGCAGTGCGCGATTGCCGCTTGTTTTTCTTTCGTTATACTACGCGACCGCCGATTTTCCCAACCGACCGCGCTCCCTTCGTCTAGCGGTCCAGGACGTCGCCCTCTCAAGGCGAAAACACGAGTTCGATCCTCGTAGGGAGCGCCATGGTTTTGCCATCATCCCTGATGGCTGCTTACGGGTGGTGCGAACGCTCTGCTGGTTTGTTCATTTCCGCAAGATCAAAGCGACCATCCATGGGCGCACTTTCCTAGACAGCTCAACTCTCACCCGCCCGACTCCCGCCATGCCCTTCGTCGTCACCGAGAATTGCATCAAGTGCAAATACACCGACTGCGTCGAGGTCTGTCCGGTCGACTGCTTTCATGAGGGCCCCAATTTCCTCGTGATCGATCCCGAGGAATGCATCGACTGCACGCTGTGCGAGCCGGAATGCCCGGCCAACGCGATTTTCCCCGAAGACGACGTGCCCGCGGGCCAGGAACATTTCATCGCGCTCAACGCGGAGCTGGCCAAGGCGTGGCCGGTGCTGACCGAGCGCAAGGACGCACCCGCGGACGCGAAGGAATGGGACGGCAAACCCGGAAAGCTCCCGCTCATCGAGCGCTGAGCAAGAGGCGTGCTTACCCGAGCTACGTTCAGGATAGACGCTGCTTGAGCGTTGCCAGAAGCGCTTGAGCCGCGTCTTTGGACGATTGGTCGGTCGTGCCCTCGACGGCGACCTTGCTGCCATCGCCTTCGGCGGTCACACGCAGCTTGAACTGAACCTGCGCGGTCGTCGTGCCCTTGGCCATGCCGAGCGTCACGACCTTCTTGAACCAGCCCGGCTTCGAGACGACCTGGCCGGTCGTTTGAACGTCATAGCTGCGGCCGGCTTCGTCGCGCGCGAGCACGGTCGCCGCGCCCGAGCGCTCCAGCGCGAGACCGACGCGATTCCACGTGCTGTCGACCGTATCGGCAACGTGCAGCGTATCGCCGGCGAGAACCGCAGCAGTCGGCGCCGCAACGCCGGCAACCGGAGCTTCCGCGGGGGCTGCCGAAGCGGCTGCCAGCGCCGGAGCGGCCGATGCATCGCCCGATGCCACGGGGGCGGCCGCGGCGCCGGAACCTGCGTCCGGGATCGTCAGCGCGCCCGTCGTGTTGGGCTTGTCCAGATCCGGCGGGACTTCCAGCGGGTGTTCCTGAACGCTCGTCTTGTAGGCGTCGTTCTCTTTATGGAAATGGCGATCGAAGAAGCCGCAACCTGCCAGAGCAGTGCTTGCGATCGCGGCTATCGCCAAGGCTTGGATATCCCGTCTCACGTTGGTCGGTCCCGTGGTAGTGATCGCGTAGTCTAACTGACCGCGCGTGCCGCCTCGATTAATCCGAGCCGAACCAGAAGCTCGCGACCCCGCGCGTGGTAGGCCTGCGACAGCGGCACGAGCGGAAGGCGCAATTGGGGGCCGCCAATGCCGAGTTGCGCCAGGCACCATTTGAGCGGGATGGGATTGGGCTCGACACCAAGGAATTCGTAGAGCGGCTGCAGTTGCCGATCGATCGTTTCGGCTCCGTCGGCATCGCGTGCAGTCGAACGTTCGCACAGTGCCGAGAATTGCGCCGGCGCGACGTTCGCCGCAACCGAGATCACGCCCGCCGCACCCTCCAGCATTGCGCGCATGCAGGTGGGATCGTCGCCCGAGAGCACGCTGAAACCCGCGTTCGCAATTTTCAGCAGTGAGCGCATGCGTTCGGGCTCGGCGCGCGCTTCCTTGATGCCGACGATGTTGCCGTGTGTCGAAAGGCGCGCGACGGTCTCCGGCAAAAGATCGCACGAAGTGCGGCTCGGAACGTTGTACAGCACGACAGGCAGGCCGCCCTGATCGGCGACTTCGCAGAAATGGCGGTACATACCTTCCTGCGTCGGACGCACATACGGTGGTGCAACGACCAGCGCAAGATCGACGCCGGCCGCGCGCGCGCGTTGCGTCTGCGCAATGGTTTTTCGCGTCGCGGAAAGACCGCTGCCCGCTAGCACCGGCACGCGTCGTGAGATGCGATCGACGGCGAATTCGAGCAGCGCCGAATATTCACGCTCGTCGAGCGCCGCAGCTTCGCCGGTCGAGCCCGCCATGACGATCGCGCGCGTTCCACCGGCAAGTTGATAGTCGATCAGACGACCGCAGGCATCGAGGTCCAGCGCCTCGTCGCGCAGGGCGAACGGCGTGGCCAGTGCACAGATGCTGCCGGAAAGAGCCAAGGCGGGAATTCAATGACTTGCGAGGCGCCGGATGTTACTTGCTACCCCCGACAGCGGCAAGTATTCTGGTGCGCTGGACATCGCGGACGATGTCGGTCGACAGGGTCAACGGAATCGTGAAGTCGGCAGGAAAGCAAACTCCGGGCGAAAGTGCACCGCGTCCCGCAACGAATGAAAACTACCTGCTGATCAGCGCCTTCGCCGCCGCCAACCACTCGCCGCTGGTCGCGATCAGCAAGCGCATATCCGACTGCGGCTGCAACCTCGCCGAGGCGCGTGTCGCCTCGCTCGGCAGCGATCTTTCTGTGCTCGCTCTCGCGCAAGGGTCGTGGGACGCGATCGCCAAGCTCGAGAATGCGCTGGCGCGGCTCGAACGCGACGGCGAAGTGCGACTCGCGCACTTCCGCACAGGCGCCAAGCAGCAGCAATCGAACCTTTTGCCCTATGTCGTCGAGGTCGTCGCGGCGGACAAGAACGGTGTTCTGTTCCAGCTCGCCGAATTCTTCGCGCGGCAGGGCATCACGATCGAGCAGCTGCATTCGACGCGCTATCGCGCGATGCAGACCGGCGCCGACATGTTCTCGGCGCAGATCACCATCGGCATTCCGAACACGATGCACATCGCCGCACTGCGCGACGATTTCCTCGAATTCTGCGACGGGCTCAACCTCGACGCGATTATGGACCCGATGAAGTTCTGACGATGCTCGAACCCGGCGACAAGATACCCAAGCTCAAAGGCACGTTGCAGGACGGCTCCACGCTGCGTGTCGCCGATCTCCTCGGCAAGCCCTTCGTGCTCTATTTCTATCCGAAGGACATGACGCAGGGCTGCACGCTCGAAGCCCAGGACTTTCGCGATTTCTATCCGAAATTCAAGAAGGCCGGCGCAGAGATCGTCGGCGTGTCGCGCGATGACGTGGTCTCGCACGACAAGTTCCGGCTGAAGCACAACCTGCCGTTTCCGCTCCTCGCCGACACCGACGAAACCTGGTGCCGCGCTTTCGATGTCATCGGCGAAAAGATGCTCTACGGAAAATCCCACATCGGCGTGATTCGCAGCACGTTCCTCATCGACGCGGAAGGACGCATCGTCGAGGAATGGCGCGGCGTGCGCGTACCGGGCCACGCGCTGAAAGTGCTGGAGCGCCTGACCCGCAAGTGACCGTCATATTGATCTGCTATCCATTGCGTCATCCCGCTCGCGGTCTCCGCCGCACCGGTTCCCTCCTCCTCCGTAACGAGAATCCTGCATGACTCGAGGCAAGCGCATTTACGCGCTCGACACGAATGTGCTGATGCACGACCCGACCGCGCTGTTCCGCTTCGAGGAGCACGACGTGTTCCTGCCGATGACGGTGCTCGAAGAACTCGACGCGGCCAAGAAAGGCACTTCTGAAACTGCGCGCAACGCACGCCAGGTCAGCCGCTTCATCAACGAGCTGATCGAGAACGGCAACGGTCGTCATATCGAAGACGGTGTCGAGCTCAGGCATCCGCACGGATTGCAGCTCGACAAGAATGCGCGCGGACGGCTCTATTTCCAGACTTTGTCGCTGCCTGCTTCTACGCCCAAAGGCGGCAAGCGGCCGCTGCCGGACAATCAGATCCTCGCCTCGATCCTCGCGCTCCGCGAGCAGCTTCCGAAAGTTCCGGTCGCGCTGGTGTCCAAGGACATCAACCTTCGCATCAAGGCGACGATCTACGGCATCGCTGCCGAGGATTACGAAAACGATCGCGCTCTCGACGATTTCAACCTGCTTTACACCGGCCTCGCCGAGTTGCCTGCGGATTTCTGGGATCGTCATGGCGAGTTGCGCTCGTGGTCCGAGCGCGGTCACACGTTCTATGAGGTCAAACGTCGCAAGGACGAAGACTGGCATCCGAACCAGAACCTCTATCTGCCGGGCGATGACGACATCGAGCTTCGCGTTTTGCGGCTCGAAGGCGCAACCGCCACGCTGCAGATCGTCGATGACTATCGCAGCGGCTCGCACACCGTGTGGGGAATCTCCGCGCGCAACCGCGAACAGAATTTCGCGTTGAACGCACTGATGGATCCCGATATCGATTTCGTCACGCTGCTCGGCACCGCCGGCACCGGCAAGACGCTGCTCGCGCTCGCCTCGGGCCTCGCGCAGGTGATGGATCAGCAGCGCTACCGCGAAATCATCATGACTCGCGCGACGGTCTCGGTCGGCGAAGACATCGGCTTCCTTCCCGGAACCGAAGAGGAAAAGATGACGCCCTGGATGGGCGCCCTCACCGACAACCTCGAAGTGCTGACCAACCCGCAGGAAGGCGGCGCCTGGGGCCGCGCGGCTACGAACGACCTGCTCGCCTCGCGCATCAAGATCCGCTCACTCAACTTCATGCGCGGCCGCACGTTTCTCAATCGCTACGTAATCATCGACGAAGCGCAGAACCTGACGCCGAAGCAGATGAAAACACTGATCACACGCGCCGGACCCGGCAGCAAGATGATTTGTCTCGGCAACGTCGAGCAGATCGACACGCCTTACCTGACTGAAACGACGTCGGGCCTCACTTATGCCGTCGATCGGTTCAAGGACTGGCAGCACAGCGCGCACATCACGCTGCGCCGCGGCGAACGTTCGCGGTTGGCGGATTATGCGTCGGAGATGTTGTAGGGGTTCTTTGATTTTGGTTCTATCGCTGAGATCGTTTTCGCTAGTCGGCGAGATCTTGCGAGTTTGTCGTCGCGACGGTTTTTGATTTCGTCCTCCCGGCGCAGGCCGGGATTTCGTTCATTTGTTCGCTTCGGGCGATCTGGCGATCAACTCTCAATCTCGTTGTCCCGGCGAAATTCGGGATCCATTGTCTTTGGCCTCGACTTTTTGTCTGTGGCGTTTCGCGAGAACCGACTCACGTCCCTGTGTGGTTCCGTCCGCCTTCCTGGCGGACGGGTCACTTCTCTTGACTACGGGCATCCTGCCCTCCGCCCCTTCGGGGCCGGCTTCGCCGTTCGCGCCGCTCCTGCGGCGCAGTGCT